>SCQY01000065.1 GCA_004298665.1 bacterium
AAATTGCTCCCCGAGTGATAGCAACGGCGCGTGTCCTTTCCGAGCCCGAAAGTTGACGACCGTTTTAGCGGCACAAAGCGAGAATCCTGTCATGTCCAAGCGCGAACGCGTCGTCGCCGCGATGAGCGGCGGCGTCGACTCCGCCGTTGCGGCGGCGATGCTGGTAGAGGCCGGTTACGAGGTGATTGGTGTCACCATGCGGCTCTACGAACCCACCCGCACCGAACGCAGGGCCAAGAGCTGCTGCGGTGTCGACGATTTCGACGACGCGCGCCGATCCGCCGCCGCAATCGGCATCAAGCACTACGTGGTGAACTTCGAAGAAGCGTTCCGCCGCGAAGTCATCGACCGCTTCGCCGCGGAGTACCTGCGCGGGCGTACCCCCAACCCCTGCGTCCTCTGCAACAACAACCTGAAGCTGGGGACGCTCTGGCGCTACGCCAAACACCTCGGAGCCAACTACGTGGCCACCGGTCACTACGCGCGCCTCGTCCAGGACTCCGATGGGCCCCGCCTCTACCGCGCCGTCGACCATGCCAAGGACCAATCCTATGCCCTGGCGCAGCTCAGCGGCGAGCAGCTCGCCTCGCTTCTCCTGCCCCTGGGAGGCCAGGAGAAGGCGCGCACGCGCGAATTGGCCGCCCAGTTCTCCATGCCGGTGTTCGACAAGCCTGAGTCGCAAGACATCTGCTTCGTCGAAGGCGGCGACTACCGCGACGTGGTCCGCAGGATCAGGCCCGACGCGGAGAGTCCAGGAGAGATCGTCGCCTCCGACGGCCGCACGCTGGGTCAACACGATGGGATCGTCTCCTTCACGGTGGGGCAGCGCCGCGGCCTCCCCGCCAATGCCGGAGGTGACGGCCCCTGGTACGTCACGCGCATCGAACCAGCAACCAGCACGGTTGTGGTAGGGCGCCGCGACCAGCTGGCCTCCCAAGGCCTGGAGGGCGAGGAGGTCAACCTGATCCGCCCGCTCCCCGAGCGCGTTCTGGCGATGCCGCGCTACCGCGCTAGCATGGCCCCCGCGCAGGCGCACCTGGAAGGCGATCGCCTTCATCTGCGCTTCGACGAGCCGCAGCGGGCCGTCACCCCGGGACAGTTGGTGGCTCTCTACGCCGAGGACGGCGAGGAAGTCATCGGCGCGGCGACCATCGCCTGCGCCGTCTGACGGCCTAGAGCAAACGTAGGCCGGGGCGCCGCTGGCCCACGCCGCGCCGCACGACTTCTTCGAGAACGGCCATCGCGGCGGCGGCGGGCGGCTCCAAGGATCGCTCGGCGAACCACCCCAGCCCTACCACGCGCGACGGTGCGTCAACGACGCGCCGCACCGCAAAGCCCGCGGGCGTTCGGTCGACGACGCCGGCAGCCGGCAGCAGCGTCACGCCGCGCACCGCATGCATCGCCTCCTCCACCAAACGGATCGTCTCGTATTCGTAGACGACGCGCGGGCGAAATCCCGCGCGCTCGCAGGCCGCCTCGATCACGCCCCGCAGGGCGTTCTCGCTGCCGGGGAGGAGCCAGGGCCGCTCCGCCAACTCGGTGAGATGGAGCTCGCCTTTGCCAGCGCGGTCCGCGGGGAGCACCGCTACCAGCTCCTCGACGAACAGCGCTTTGGTGCGCACGCTGCGCAATGACGTAGGAAGGTTGATCAGCGCAACGTCGAGGTGTCCGACGACAAGATCGCGTTCGAGCGTCGTGGTGGCTCCCTCGGTCAGCGTGAGCGCGACACCGGGGTGCGCGGCGGTCATGCGCTCGAGAAACGACTTGGTCACCAGAGCCACCAAAGTTCCGATGAGCCCGATGCGCACGGATCCGCTGCGCCCGCTGGCCAGCGCCTCAATCTCGCGCGCGGCCGCCTGCAAGTGATCCTCCACGGCGCGCGCCGCCTCGAGCAGAACGCTTCCCGCGGGCGTGGGCTCCACACCATGCGCCGCCCGTCTGAGCAGCTGGGCTCCGAGCTCGCGCTCCAGCGAGCCGACCTGCGCGCTGAGATTGGATTGGCTCGCCTCGAGTACACCGGCGGCCTTGGCGAAGCCTCCGGCCTCGCAGACCGCTCGGAAGTAACGCAACTGCCGCAACTCCACGCATCACATGTATCGCACGGCGCGATTGAACCCCTGCGCGGCAGGGAACTGGTCTCGAGTATGTTCATCGCTCTTACCGAGGACGTTCGTATCTGGCTTCCGTGGGGCATCGTGGCCTTCGGCGCGGCGTTGGGCCTGACCGCCGAGCTCGCAGTGCTTCCGAAATTGATCGCGCGAGCGGGCAATCACCGCTTCGCCGCGTACGGGTTCGCGCTTTCCACGCTGCGCGGCGTCCTGCTCCTGTGGTGCATCGTCGGCGCGATCGACGCGGCACTCGCCTTCGCTGCGATCCCGCAGCGCGCTGACGCGTTTCTCCATCGCACGATCGCTCTGATCTTGATCGTTTCGACCACGCTGGTCGCAGCACGCGTGGTCGTAGCCCTCGTCGAGCATTGGGTCGTCGCGGTCGGCCACACCCGGCAGTCGCTCACGCTCTTCAATAATCTGACCGCCGTCTCGATCTATGCGCTCGGCCTGCTCATCGCGCTGCAATCGGTCGGCATCTCCATTACGCCGCTGCTGACGGCGCTGGGCGTCGGAGGCCTAGCCGTAGCGCTGGCCTTGCAAGACACGTTGGCCAACTTCTTCGCCGGCATCCACATCATCGTTTCTCGGCGCCTTCGGCCTGGCGACAGCATCCGGCTGCAGTCTGGGGAGAGCGGCGTCGTGGCCGACATCACCTGGCGCAACACGCTGGTACGCGACACCTCGAACTCGATCGTCGTGGTGCCCAACAGCAAAGTCGCGCAGACGATCTTCACGAACTACGATCAGCCTTCTCGGCCCTTCGATTTCGAGGTGACGTTCAAAGTTGCATACGAAAGCGACTTAGAGGAAGTGGAGAGCCTCGCGCTGGAGATCGCGCGGAGCGTCATCGCGGACCTTCCCGATGCCGATCCCGGCGCGCACCCAACCGTCCGCTTCGAAGCATTCGAGGATGCCGGCATCATCACCACAGTGAAGCTCGGCGCGCGGACGTTCGACACCCATCAGCCGGTAAGGCACGAACTCATCAAACGCCTCCATAGACGCCTGCGGATGGACAGCACGAAGGGGCTCTATCCGTTTCAAGCCCCGAGCGCCGCTATCCCAACCCAGCGATGAAGTCGTCCCACGGCGTGCAGACCAGCGTCTCCGTAGCGGAGTGGCCGAAGCCGCGGATGATCATCGCGGCGCGCTCGAGCTGCTTGAGGTCGTCGCTCTCCACGACGTCGAGCACGTCGAAGCGGCCCAGCAGCGCATAACTCTCGCGCCAGTGAACGGCGGGGCAGCGGCGCTTGATCTCCGCCGAAACCTTGTCGGCGATCGCTTTGAACTCGCTGGGATCGGTGAACGCCTGTGGCGAGAAGCGGCTGAGGATCGCATAGACGGCCATCGGAGCACCCTCCATTCGGACGATGCCCCGACCTTCGACTCCGTTGCGGGAAGGCCGCCCGAGCGGGCGCTACGCCGTGGCGGTTGCCAGCGCTACGTCGCCGCGCACGTTCCAGTACGTGTCGCGGATGACGGGATTGAAGCCGGCGTCGCGGATGGCGCGCTCCAAGTCGGCGCGCTTGGCCTGGTTGGTGGCACCCGCCAGCTTCACCACCTGCTCCTCGAGGATCGTGCCGCCCATGTCGTCGCAGCCGTAGAAGAGAGCGATCTGTCCCATCTTCAGCCCGGGCGTCAGCCACGAGGCCTGCAAGTGCGCGAGGTTGTCGAGGTAGAGCCGCGAGATGGCCAGCACGCGCAGGTACTCGTAGCCGCTGGCCTCCTCACCGCGCAGATACGTGTTGTACGGCACGTAGTACCACGGAATGAAGGCCGTGAAGCCGCCCGGGTTCTCGTCCTGCAACGCGCGGATGACTTCCAGGTGCTGGATGCGCTCCTCCTTGGTCTCCACGCTGCCGAACATCATCGTCGCCGTCGTCGGCATCCCCAGACGCTGCGCCTTGCGCATCACGTCGACCCAGCCTTCGGGGCCCACCTTGCGCGCGCTGATGCGCTTGCGCACGCGATCCACCAGGATCTCCGCGCCGGCGCCGGGCAGGGACTTCATCCCCGACTCCTTGAGGGCGATCAGGATCTCCTCGACGCTCTTCTGCTCGACATTCGCAAGGCCCAGTACCTCAGAGACGGAGAGCGAGTGGATGTCGACGTTGGGGAACTGCGCCGCCACCTTGCGGAAGAGCTGCGTGAACCACTCCAGCCGCAGCCCCGGGTTGACGCCGCCTTGAATCATGATCTGCGTGGCACCCTGCTCGGCGGCGAAGCGCACGTGCTCCAGCACCTCGTCGTGCGACATCGTGTAGCCTTCCTTCGAGCCCTCGTGGCGGTAGAAGGCACAGAACGTGCAGTGGACGTTGCAGATGTTGGTGTAATTGATGGTCGTGTCGATGACGTAGGTGACGTCGTTGCCGGGGTGCATCTGCAGGCGCCGGTAGTGCGCGGCGGCCCCCAGCTCGTTGAGCGGTGCCTCCAGGTAGAGACGCACGCCTTCGTCGTAGGTGAGGCGCCCGCCGGAGGCGGCATGATCGAGCAGACTAGCGAGAGACACGGAGATCCTCCGGCTTGACGAACGGGACGGCGTCGAGCATGCCGGCCTCGCCCAGCTCGTCGTAGAAGCGCGCCAGCCCACGCTGTGCACGCTCGTCGAAATTGAAGGTAAGCGTATCGTAGTAGACTTGGTAGAAGCCGGGCCCGCGCGGCTTCTGCTGCTCGGCGGCGGCGATCACGTCGTCCTTGTGGGTGAGCCCCCAGGCCAGCGATTTGCGCAGCGCGTCGACGCAAGCGGCAACATCGTTGCGGCGGTTCTCCACCGCCTCGCGGCGGGCCGCCCAGACGGCGTAGACCATCTCCTCGCCCGTCCACTCGTTCCAGAGCGTGCCGAGATCGTAGACGTCGGAGGCACGGGCCTCTTCGCGCGCGTCGATGGCGCGATCTCCGATGACCAGCGCCGGCACCTCTTCGTTCAAGAAGGAGCGCAGCGGGTCGTCGTGCTCCACGAACGAGGGCTCCACGCCGTAGCGGCGGCGCAGCAGCAGCTCCAAGAGAGCCCGTCCGGAGGCGCTCTCTTTGGTGACATGGATAGGGCGCCCGCCCAGCAGCGCGGGCGGTACGTCGGAGAGCAGCACCACCGAGAGCACCTGCGTGCGTGCACCGATGCAGATGTCCGGCAGCAGCACCAGCTCCTCGTGGTGCTGGGCGTAGAAAAACGAGCTTACGGGCGAGAGGTCTAACTCTCCGGCCAGCAGTTTGCGGTTGAGCACGGCGGGGACCGTGGACTCGAGGCGTCCGGGATAGACCACCTCGTTGCGGTCGAAGGCGGTGTAGACAGGCAGATCGTTGGTGTACGAGATGCGCCCGCTGCGCAGCGCGCGCGGTTTCTGCGCCAGCATGGCACGGGCGGTTTCCAGCGCTTTGCCAACCGGATAGGAGCCGTTGCCCCACCACTGCGGCGCCGACTCCCCTTCGATGCGCCGGCCCTTGGTATCGACGGGGTACTCCGTAGGCGGCTCCCAGTCGTAGGCGAACTCGTCGTAGCTGGTGTTGCGGCGGACCGGCTCGTAGCCGGCCTCCTCGATCAAGGCACGGAAGACCTTCGCGTCCACGTACTGCCCCGACTGGGTGCCGGCGGAATGGTAGATGCGTTCCTCGTCGGATTCGCCGTGAGTGCCGTCCATATCGTCGGCGCCAAAGTGAAGCGCCAGCTGGCAGACTTTCAAGCCCTGGATCATCCAATAGGCCTTGATGTGGTCGAAGTTGTGCAGCATCAAGCGCGCCACGGCGAACATCCGCAGATCCTGCACGCCCGTCGTCCAGCCGCACGAGTCGAGCTGGTTGCCGTCGGGGTGGAACGCCAGCGGGATGAAGGCATTATAGCCGGGCGAGCGCTCCTGCGACTCGCGTAGCGCAATCAGATGCTCCACGCGCTCTTCGAGCGTCTCGATGGTGCCGTAGAGCATCGTGGCGTTCGACGAGACTCCGCGGCGATGGAGGTGCTCGTGGATCTCGAGCCAGCCGGCGGCGTCGACCTTGCCTGGACAGACGATCGCGCGGAAGCGCGGGCTGAAGACTTCCGCGCCGCCGCCGTTGATATTATCGAGCCCGGCATCGGCCAGCGCGTTCACCGTCTCCTCGCGGGAGAGGCGATGGCGGCGTGCCATGTAGTCGATCTCGGCGGCCGTGAAGAACGAGAGCTGGGCGTGGGGCAGGCGCTTCTTGAACTCCTGCATCAGCGGCACCCAGAAGTCCAGCGAAAGCTGCTTGGGATCATGGCCGCCGACGATGTGGATCTGGTTGAAGTTCACGCCCGTCTCGACGGCCTTCTCCAGGATCTGCTCCTTGGTCATGCGGACCTTGTGCTCGCTGCGCTCACCCACGGCGAATGAACAGAACGTGCAGCCCGCATAGCAGACGTTGGTCGTGTTCATGTAGCGATTGTGAACGTAGAAGACGCGATTGCCGCTCTTCTTGCGCTTCTCGTTGGTGGCGAGGCGCCCCAGCCCGTGCAGGTCAGGGGTGCGGAAGAGCGTCAGACCGTCGTCGAGCGAGAGAGGGATACCCTCGTCGAGCTTGGTTTCGATGGCGCGCAGCGCAGGGTCTAGGAAAGCCGTCACTTCTTCCTCCAGGCGGACCCGCCCCGATTCGCGGCACTCTCGCCGCGCTCCCGCTCTTTCACGTAGAGCATCATCCTTTCGCAAGCCGGTACGACGATTTTCAAAGCAG
The DNA here is from genome assembly GCA_004298665.1 of bacterium. Classification (GTDB taxonomy): domain Bacteria; phylum Vulcanimicrobiota; class Vulcanimicrobiia; order Vulcanimicrobiales; family SCRA01; genus SCRA01. The sequence continues at coordinate 6,792 of SCQY01000065.1, forward strand.
CGTCTGCTCGGGCCTCGGCTCCAGGAGCGGGCGGAGCTGCTCCAGCTCGCCCAGGCCGATCTGGATCTTGCGCGGCTTGGTCCCTTCGTGAGGGCCCACCACCTTGAACTCCTCGAGCTGCTTCATCAAGCGCACGGCACGCGGGTGGCCGATTGAGAACTGCGACTGCAGCTGCGCCGTCGAAGCGTACTGCGTCTCGATGATGAACTTCGCCGCCTCGTAGCAGAGGGGATCGGCCTGCTTACCGCCGTTCTTCTCGTCGGCGTCGTCGAGCGGCGTGACCTCCACGTCGAGCAGGTTCTCCGGACGCGCCTGCTGCGCCCAGAACTCCACCAGCCGCGCCACCTCGTTGTTGGTGACCAGGGCGCCTTGACAGCGGATCGGCTTGGGGGCGTCGATGGGCAGGTAGAGCATGTCGCCGCGCCCCAGCAGCCGCTCCGCTCCCGCCATGTCCAGGATCGTGCGCGAGTCGACTTGCGAGCTGACCGCGAAGGCGATGCGGCTGGGAATGTTGGCTTTGATGATGCCGGTGATCACGTCGACGGAGGGGCGCTGCGTGGCCACCACCAGATGGATGCCCGTGGCGCGCGCCAACTGCGCCAAGCGGCAGATCGTCGTCTCTACTTTCGCCGGTGCCACCAGCATCAAGTCTGCCAGCTCGTCGATCACCACCACCACATACGGCAGGCGTTCCTCGGGATACTTGGCGTTGTACTCCTCGATCTTGCGCACGCCGGCTTTAGCGAAGCGCTCGTAGCGCTGATCCATCTCCTTGGTGATCTCGAAGAGCGCACCGGCGGCCATGCGCGCGTCGGTGATCACATCTTTGATCAAATGAGGAATGCCGTTGTAGACGGTGAGTTCGACGCGCTTGGGATCGATGAAGAGCATCTGCACCTGGTCCGGCGTGGCACTGACCAAGAGCGAGGCGATGATGCCGTTGAGGCAGACGGATTTGCCTGAACCCGTGGCTCCGGCCACCAGCAAGTGCGGCATCTTGCCCAAGTCGCCGAAGATGGGGCGCCCCGTGATGTCCTTGCCCAGAGCCATCGGCAGCGGCGGGATCTGGCCGCGATGCGGAAGGGCTTCCAGGATCTCGCGGATTGCCACGATGGAGACGTTGGCGTTGGGCACTTCGATGCCCACAGCGCTCTTGCCGGGGATGGGCGCCTCGATGCGCACGGAAGGCGACGCCAGCGCCAGCGCCAGATCGTCGGCCAGCGCGGAGATACGCGAGATCTTCACGCCGCGCTCGGGCTTGAGCTCGTAGCGCGTGATCGAGGGGCCGCGCTCGATGTGCACCACCTTCGCGCCCACGCCGAACGAGGCAAGCGTGTCTTCCAGAAGGTGTGCGCGGTTCGACTCGTCGGCCACGCGCACGTCGGGGCGGTCGAAGAGCGCGAGATCGGGGAGGCGATAGATACGGGGGCGCCCGTCGTCGACCAGCTCGTGCTCGAATGCAGCCTCCGCATTGCGCGGCGCGGGCGGCGCTGCAACGGGGCGCGCGCGAACGGCAAGCGGGGCCTCGTCCTCGACGTCGATCTCCTCGACCGCCGCGATGACGATCTCCTCCGCGGCCGGAGCCGGGGCCAGCGGCACCTTCGCACGCGTCTTGGGCCGTGCCGTACGCTCGGGCAGACGCGGCATCACGCGCGCGGCGAAGCGGCTCAGCGCGATGCACCAGCCGGCGAGCACACCGATCACGCGCTTGAGCGAGACGCCGGTGATCCAGACCAGCACGCCCAGCGCGGCCAGGACGATCACGATGACGCGGCCCGCATCCCCTAAGACGCTGGATAGAGCGCTCGAGAGCGCGCCGCCGACGACACCGCCCGCCGGACCCAATGCCGCCAACGTCAGCAGGTAGAGCGCGCAGGCGGCGGCCCACAGTGTGCGGATCATCTGCGGGACGCTGATCTCCAGGAAAATGATGCCCGCCAAAACGGCGACGAGCCCCGGGAAGCCCCCTGCCGCACGCCCGAAGAGCGTACCGATTCCCCAGCCGGTCCAACCGCCGAGCGCGCCCGCATGCCGCGGCGAAACCACCGTGACGGCGAGGAGGGCGGCTACCCCCAAGAGAGCGATGCCGACGAGCTCGAAATTGAGACGGGAAGTTGTCGCTCTACGCTTGACGCGCGCCATGTGGAACGGGGCTTCGCGTAATAAGCGCGATACTCCTCACCGATAGCAAACGTCGTTGGCAGCGCTTGGCGGGCGGAACGTCGCGGCTGCGCCACGAACACCGGGAGCGCCATGTTCCGGCTTCGTGCGCTCTATGCCTCGGCGATCTTTGTCGCGCTATGCTGCGGCAGCGCTGCGGCGTGGGGCGCGCGCGGTCACGAGTTGATCTCGGGCATCGCTGCAGCGCACTTCCCCGCTGGGGTGCCGGCATTCTTGCGCACGCCGCAAGCGGCCGCGGCCATCGCGATCCTCGCGACCGAGCCGGATCTCGTGAAAGGCCGCGACGATCAAGCGCTGACGGCGGCTACCTCGCCCGATCACTATCTCGACGTCGCCGACGACGGTACCGTGGGCGGCATTCCGCTGGGGGATCTCCCGCCGGAACGCCCCGCATACGTGGCGGCCCTCGAACACAACGGCGTCGATCCGTACCATACGGGCTTCCTTCCGTACGCGATCCTCGAGGGGTACCAGCGTCTAGCCAAGGATTTCGCCCTCTATCGTGCCTATCGCGCAATCGGGCGGAGCGACCGCGCCGCGCTGCGCGAGCGTATCACCCTGCAGGACCTCGGCGAGTTCAGCCACTTCGTGGGCGACGGCTCGCAGCCGCTGCATGTCACCATCCACTTCAACGACGGCGGCGCACATGCGAAGTTCGAGGACGGCGTCGTCGAGCGCTACGTCACGCGAGCAGGCGTCGAGCGCGATCTGCGTCCCGCGCAGCTCTTCCCAGCGAACGTGCTCCCCTCCATCGAAGCCTACCTGCGCGCGACCAACGCGGCCTACCCGAAGGTCTACGCGCTGTACCGCCGCGGGCGCTTCGGCCCCGACGCCGGCCCGCTGGCCACCGTTCAGATCGCGCGCGGCGCGGGCTTCCTCACCAGCCTCGTCTACACCGCATGGGTGCGCAGCGACGATGAGTCGGTGGGATATCCAGCCGTACCCGTGCGCGCCTTGGAGTCGCACGCGGCGCCGCCCGGCGCGTTCCGCGTGTGAGCACCGCGCCGTCCCCTACGCCCAGAGAGAAAGGTCTACGTTCAATCATGTCTACCAAGCCGACGATCGTCGTCCTCGAAGGAGACGAGACCGGGCAGGAATTGCTCGAGGAGTCGCTGCGCGTTCTCGAGCCCAGCGTCACGGGCGTGGAGGTGGAGCTCAAACGCTTCAATCTCTCGCTCCCCCACCGCCGCGCCACGCAGAACGGCGTGGTTCACGAAGCGGCCGCGGCGATGAAGATCTGCGGCTACGGCCTCAAAGCGGCCACTATCACGCCCGAAGCCAAGAACGACGTCGGCTCGCCCAACGCTATCCTCCGCAAGGAACTCGACGGGACGGTGATCCTGCGCACCGGACGCCGCATCCCCGGCGTGCGCCCCGTCGCCGGCATCCACGCGCCCATCTCCGTGGTACGCATGGCCGTCGGTGACGCCTACGGCGCCAAGGAGTGGCGCGAAGGCGAAGGCCTCGACGAAGTCGCCCATCGCACCGAGACAATCTCGCGCAGGGTCTGCCGTCTGGTGTCCGAGTTCGCCTTCTCCCACGCGCGGCGTACCGGCGCGCGCGTCTTCGGCGGGCCGAAGTATACCGTCTCTCCCGTCTACGAAGGCATGCTGAAAGAAGAGATGGACGCCGCGGCTGCCCGCTACCCCGACGTCAAATACGAGCCGCAATTGATCGACGCCACCTACGCCTTGCTGATCTCCTCCTCCGGCGATTCGCTGGCGATCCCGGCGCTCAATCGCGACGGCGACTGCCTCTCGGACCTGGTGATGCAGCTCTTCGGCTCGATAGCCGGCGCCGAGTCGCTGCTCTTCTCCTTCGACGCCGAACTCAAGCCGCACGTGGTGATGGCCGAGGCTCCGCACGGCACGGCGCCGCGTCTCTTCGGCAAGAACATCGCCAACCCGATGGCGATGATCCTAGCCATCGCCGCGCTCCTCTCGTACCTTCAGGCGCCCGGTTCCGAGAAGGCTTCGCGGGCCATCTACGAGTCGACGCTGGAAGTCGTGGCCGACGGCATCGCCACGAGCGATCTCGGCGGCCATGCCTCGACTACCGAGTTCACCGACGCGGTGATCGGCAAAGTCAAGAACAAACTCGAAGTCTGGTCCTCACTGGCATGAGCGACATCGGCGCGCTCATCGTCGCGAGCCCCCTGATCCCGGTGGTCGGCATCGTTGCGGCCTCGATTGCCATCGTGCCCTATCGCACGGCGGTGCTTGGGCCGCGTATGCTCTTCGCGATGTTCGCCGTGGTGATCGGCGCAATGATCGCCTCGTTCAAGGGCTTCTCTCCGGTGACCGTCAACGCCGGCTTCCTGGGGGCCTGCATCCTGATCTCGATATGGCCGCTCTACTACCTGATGCGCGCGCGCGCCGCGCGCGCGATCGAAGGTGCCGTCGAGATCGCCCCACCGTTCTCAGGGCGCTGGCGCTGCGCCGCCGGCGGGCCGCTCAAGGAACTCAATCACCATGTGGGATCTGCTCCGGAGCAGTACGCCTACGATTTCTATTTCCCCAATGCCGTGGGTTGGCCGGCGCTGCCGTGGGCGCGCACCAACGAAGCCTACCTGGCATACGGCAAGGACATCCTCGCCCCCGCCGAGGGTACGGTGGCGCGCGTGGTCGACGGCCAGCCGGAAGGATCTCCGCCGCGCAGCGCGCCCGAGGGAGAGAAGAAGCCGGCCGGCAATCACGTGGTGATCGAGATCGAAGGCGGCTTCCTCGTCCTCGCGCACTTCAAGCCGGGGAGCGTGGTGGTAAAGTCGGGGCAGCACCTGCGGCGCGGCGACCGCATCGCTGCCTGTGGTAACAGCGGCCGCTCCACGATGCCTCACCTCCACGTCCATCTTCAGCAGAAGCCGGGCGCCGGCAAGGGCAAAGGCGTCCCGCTCGTCTTCCGCGACGCTCGCGGCAGACGCGTCGCACCCGTGACCGGAGAGTTTCTCTTCGCCTGATCGCGCTAGCGGCGCAGCCAGGATGCGCGCTCGAGCTGGAGGCGGTGCTCGTCGCGGACGCGGCCCTTATAAAAGTCGGCTTGGCGTATCGTCTTCGTGACGCGAAATCCGAGCCCTCGCAAGAGCGCGATCGAGCGCGCGTTGCGCGTATCGACGAGCGCGGCGGCGCACGCGACGCCGTATTCTTCGAAGAGTAAACTCAGCACGCGCGTGAGTCCCTCGCGTGCATACCCGCGGCCCCAATGCGTGGGGAAGAACAGATAGGCAACGATCGCTGGAGCCTGCGCGGGAACGGTGGCCTGCAGCAGGCCGATCGGTTCACCCGTCGCGGCCAGGCGCACGACCCAGTTGAGCCAGCGCTCGTTGCCGTCGGGTGAGACGCGCCGTTCCCAGAGCTGATAGCGTACGGCCAGCGCCTCCGGCGTACCGGGTGGATCCTCCGGCATGTACGTGAAGATACGCGCATCCTGCAGCGACGCGAAGAGCTCGCGCGCATGCCTCTCGCGCACCGGCTCGAGGACGAGCCGCTCGGTGAGCAGGAGTGCTTCGATATCGACGGTCTTTGCCAATCGAGCGCGCCTCCTACAGGAACTCGAGTCCGCTCGCCATGGGCATGAGATCGTTCTCGCGCAGCCACGCGTCGTCGTAGAGGCGTGACTGGTAGCGTTGGCCGCCGTCGCAGAGAATCGTCGCGACGCGCGAGTTCTCGGGAAGCGTAAGCGCCAAACGCGCGGCACCGGTCACGTTGAGCGCCGCCGATCCGCCCAAAAAAAGGCCCTCGTTGCGCAGCAGCCAGTGGGCCATCTCGATCGCCTCACGATCTTCAACGCGCAGCGCTCGATCGATCGGAGCATTCGCGAAATTCTTCGTGATGCGCTTGATGCCGATGCCTTCGATAGCGGAGTCGCCCTCGACGACGAGCGTACCGCTGGTGACATGGGAGTACAGCGCCGAGCCCATCGGATCGCAGAGCACGGTCAGCAGCGTGGCGGAGCGGGCTTTGAGGGCGATAGCGACTCCCGCCAGCGTCCCGCCCGTGCCGGCCGCAGCGATGAAGGCGTCTAGGCGTCCCTGGCACTGCTCCCAAATCTCGGGCCCTGTCGTCTCTTCGTGCGCACGGCGATTGGCTAGGTTCTCGAATTGATCGGCCCAGACCGCCCCCGGCGTCTCTTGGGCGATGCGCCGCGCGACGTGGTAGTAGTTCTCGGGCTTGGTGAATGCCACGGCGGGAACCACGCGCACGTCGGCGCCGAAAGTCCGCAGGAGCGCTATCTTCTCCGGCGCCTGATCGTCGGGGATGACGATGATGCAGCGGTAACCGCGTTCGTTCGCAGCCAACGCCAGCGCGATGCCCGTGTTCCCTGCCGTTCCCTCGACGATCGTGCCGCCGGGCTGCAGGGTGCCGCGCCGCTCGGCGTCGTCGACGATGAACTTCGCAGCGCGATCCTTGACGGAGCCGCCTGGGTTCAGGAACTCAGCCTTACCGAGAATCGTCCGCCGGAGCGCACGCGAGAGGCGCGTAAGCTCGATGAGCGGCGTGTGGCCGACCGTACCGGAGAAACTCGATGTCGTGGTCGTGGATGTCGTGGTCATAGCGGCACCTTCTTCTCGTAAGGCGGTGCCTACTTCATCTTCGGGTCGAGCGCGTCGCGCAGGCCGTCGCCGAAGAGGTTGAAGGCCAGCACGGTGATGGTGATAGCCAGTCCGGGAAAGATCAGCGCCCAGGGCGCGTTCAGCCAATAGTCGCGCGCATCGTTGAGCATCGCACCCCACTCCGGCGTGGGCGGACGCGCCCCAAGGCCCAGATAGGAGAGTCCCGCTGCCTCCAGCTCCGCAGTGGCGATACCCAGCGTCGCCTGCACCAGCAGCAGCGCGAGGATGTTCGGGATGATATGGCGGCTGATCAGCCGCACGCTGCGCGCGCCGATGGCGCGGGCCGCTTCCACGAACTCCATCTCCTTCACCTGCAGCACGCTCGAACGCGCCAGACGCGCGTACTGCGGAACGTAGACAATGCCGATGGCGATCATCAAGTTCGTGACGCTCGGGCCCAGCACCGTGGTGATGCCGATCGCCAAGATGATCGAGGGAAAGGCCAGCATGACGTCCATCAGGCCCATCAGCGCGGCGTCCAGCGCGCCGCCGGCATAGCCGGCAACGGTGCCGATCAGCGTGCCGCTCGTGATGGCGATCCCTACGGCCACGAAGCCGATGCGAATCGAGATACGTGCTCCGAAAACGATGCGCGCGAAGAGGTCGCGCCCCAGCTTATCGGTGCCGAGAAGATGCTGCCCCGAAGGCGCGGAGGAGCCCAGGCCGAGATTCTGCGCCAGCGGATCCTGATGCGCCAAGAGAGGCGCGAAGACGGCCGCCAGAAAGAGCAGCGCGACGATCGCGGCGCCCAGCAGCGCAGCGGGATTGGCGCGAAAGCGCCGCCAGACGTCTTGGGCGAATCCGCGTGCTGCCGGTTCTTCGAGCGTCCGCGGTGCCGTGGAGATCACCGGCGCCTTCTACACCTCCATGACGACGGGGACGATCACCGGCCGCCGCTTGGTGCGCTCGTAGACCAGGCGCGAGATCGATTCGCGCAGACGCTCGCGTACGGTCTGCGCGTCGCCCATGCCCTCCACGCTGCAAGCCGCCAGTGCCTCGTCGGCGGCGCTGCGCAGATCCTCGAGCAGCTCGTCGGCCTCAGGCACGTAGAAGACGCCCTTGGTCATCACATCGGGCCCGGCCACCACACGTGAATCCTCGGCATCGATCGAGACGACGATCATCACGATGCCGTCGCTGGAGAGCAGACGCCGATCGCGCAGCACGGCGGCGCCGACGTCGCCGACACCCGATCCGTCCACCAGGACGTTGCCGCCGTAGGTTTTTCCGATCTTTCCGGCCTCGCTCGCCGTGAACTCGACGACGTCGCCGTTCTCCACGACGAAAGCGTTCTCCGGAGCAACGCCGGCACGCTCGGCCAGGCGCGCGTGGCTGACCAGCATGCGGTACTCGCCGTGCACGGGGATGAAGTACTTGGGGCGCACCAAGTTGAGCATCAGCAGCAGCTCCTCCTGGGAGCCGTGGCCGCTGACGTGGGCGCCGGCACCGTGGAAGACGTGGGCCCCCAAGCGGTAGAGGTTGTTGATCGTCTTCGAGACGCTCTTCTCGTTGCCGGGGATCGGCGTCGCAGAGATCACCACGGTGTCGCCCGGTACGATCTTGGCCTTGGGGTGTTCGCGCAAACTCATGCGCGTCAGCGCGGACATCGGCTCACCCTGTGAGCCGGTGGTCATGATGACCACCTCTTCCGGCCGGTAGGAGTCGACGTCCTCGATGCGGATCACGTGCACCTGCGGGAGGTGCAGGTAGCCGAGCTCCGTGGCGTAGTGCACGACGTTCTGCATCGAGCGCCCGAGGAACGCCACCTTGCGGCCGAAGCGCAGCGCTTGGTCGACGACTTGCTGGATGCGCGGCACGTTCGAAGCGAACGAGGCGACGATGATGCGACCGGCGGCTCGCGCGAAGATATTGCTGAAGGCCTCGGTGACGGTGCGCTCCGAAGGCGTGTGCCCAGCGCGTTCCGCGTTGGTGGAGTCGGAGAGCAGGCAGAGCACGCCCTGCGATCCGTAGCGCGCGATCGCCGCAAAGTCTGCCGGTCTGCCGTCGAGCGGCGTCTGATCGAACTTGAAGTCGCCCGTGTGGAAGATCAAGCCCAGGGGCGTGGAGATGGCTAGCGAGCAAGCGCCGGCGAGACTGTGCGTCATGTGAACGAACTCGGCACGCATGCCGCCCAGCGTCACGACTTCACCGGGTTGCACGGTGCGCAGCTCGACGTCGCCGACCTTGTGCTCGCGGAACTTGGCCTTGACCAAGGCCAACGAGAGCGCAGTGCCGATGACCGGCACTTGCGGAAACTCCCGCAGGAAGTAGGGGATGCCGCCGATGTGATCCTCGTGGCCGTGGGTCACCAGCAGCCCGCGCACCTTCTCGACACGCTCGCGCAGGTAGCTGAAGTCGCTGATGACGATGTCCACCCCGAACATCTCCTCGTCCGGGAACATCAGGCCGCAGTCGACGATGACGATATCGTCTGCGGTCTCGATCACCGTCATGTTGCGGCCGATCTCGGAGCAACCGCCTAACGGGACGATGCGCAGGTACGGCTCGGTTGGGGCCTCGGGGACGATGCGGACGTCGGCGACGGGTTTGCCGCCGGGTGGGGAGAGTGCTCCATTGGTAGTCAAGGTCTTGACGTTGCTTTCATGGGCGTGATTGACGATTGCCGGCACGAGGTGCCGGCAAGGAGGAACCGATCGATGAGAGGCGCCATGACCATCTCGGTGCTGGCGGCGCTCCTGCTGACGGTGACCGGGGCGGCGATCGCCGGCCAGGCCACGGGCAAGCATACCACATCCGAGGCCGCTCGCCCCCCTTGCGCGCCGCCGGACGAGGCCCTGCTCTCGCCCAGCGCCCGCCGCGCCGAGCTCAATCTGCTGAAGGTACGCCTTCTGCTCCTGCGCGAGGAGGAGCTGGCCCGCCTGCGCAGTCGCGTCGAGGCCCAGATCGAGGCTCGAGAGGCGCAGATGGGGACGCGGGAGAGCGACCGAGCGCTAAATCTTCCCTGAAGTTACGCTGAAGCGTGCTTTAGCCGCCGGTTCGCGTGTGTACAATGGGAGCATGACGCATTCACGCTACTCTTCGGCAATCTTCGCGCTGGTCGGCGCGTTGATCGGGAGCTTGGCCATGCTGGCCTACGCCAGCACCCACATCGCGCAGATCCAAGCGGCCTCGACGGTCGGTGTGGCCTCCGCCGCGCCGCTGCAGAGCGGCGCCTCCGATCAGGATCGCATTGTGGCGGCCGTCAAGCGCGCCGAGCCCTCCGTCGTGGCCCTCCAAGTGGTCATCAACGGACAGGTCGTCAACCCGTTCAACGAGCTCTTCGGCATGGGGCCGCCCGTGCAGAACTATCGCGCGCTGGCTTCCGGCTCGGGCTTCGTCTACGACCAGAGCAGCGGCCTCATCCTGACCAACTCCCACGTGGTCCATGGGGCCTCGGCGATTACCGTGGTCTTCTCGAACAACCGCCGGGAGAAGGCCACCGTCTATGCGGACAATCCCAAGATCGATCTCGCCCTGGTCAAGGTGCAGAACGCGAAGGACTTGCCCCAGGCGCTGCCCTTAGGCGACAGCACGAAGTTGAGCCGTGGACAGTGGGCGATCGCGATCGGCGAGCCGCTGGAGCTCCAGCAGTCGGTGACCGTTGGCGTCGTCTCCGGCTTCAACCGTGAGGAGACCGTAGCCCCCGAGCAGCCGGGCGCCGCCCCGCGCACGTTCAAGGGCCTGCTCCAAACCTCGGCCCCGATCAACCCCGGGAACTCCGGCGGCCCGCTGCTCGACATGAGCGGTGATGTCATCGGCGTCAACCAAATCGTGGCCAGCCCCTCCGCCGGCGCCCAGGGCATCGGCTTCGCTATCCCCGTCAACGTCGTCAAGACGGTCGCCGCCGAGATGGTTCACCACCCTGGCGTCGCAGCGGGCGAGGCCGGCACGGCCGGCTTCGTGGGTATCTACATGAGCGATCTCACCGACCAGGTCCGCTCTCAGCTCAACTACCACGGCCCTGCGGGCGTGGTCATAAACGCCGTTCTCAACGGCTCCCCGGCCGATCAAGCGGGTCTCGAGCCCGGCGACGTGATTCAAGAGGTGGGCGGAAAGCGCGTGAGCAGCACCAAGCAGCTTCAGCAGATCATTCAAGGCACCCAACCCGGTAAGACGCTCTCGATGAATCTCTGGCGCTACGGCAATAAGGTCCTGGCCAACGTCAAGGTCGGGCAGGCCCCGACAGGCGTGAATCCAAACCAGTGAAAACCGGGTAATACGAAACAGTAGGCAGTCTCTTCAGAGGGGCCGGCCCGCGCGGGCCGGCCCCTCTGGGAGAGGCGGACCTTCGAGAGAGTAATTTTAGCGAGAGGATGAGCCGGCCAGCGCGGTAAGCCGCAAGGCTCCGGCGGCGCGCAAGCGCCCGGAGATGGTGCACGGGCGGAGCGGTTCGTCGAGGAGGATTCACTTCATGGGCAAGGTGGTCGGTATCGACCTCGGTACCACCAACTCCGTGGTCGCCGTCATGGAAGGTACCCAGCCGACGGTGATCACCAATAGCGAAGGCAGCCGGCTCACGCCGTCAGTCGTCGCGTTCACCAAGACTGGTGAGCGTCTGGTCGGTCAGTTGGCCAAGCGCCAGGCGATTACCAACCCCGACCGCACGATCAGTTCGATCAAGCGTCACATGGGCACGGACTTCACGGTCAAGATCGACGGCAAAGACTACACACCGCAAGAGATCTCGGCCATGGTCCTCCAGAAGCTCGTCAACGACGCCTCGACGTATCTGGGGGAGCGCGTCACCCAGGCCGTGATCACCGTCCCGGCTTACTTCAACGACGCTCAGCGTCAGGCCACCAAGGATGCCGGACGCATCGCCGGCGTCGAGGTGCTGCGCATCATCAATGAGCCGACCGCGGCGGCGCTGGCCTACGGACTCGACAAGAAGGCCAACGAGACGATTCTCGTGTGGGACCTCGGAGGCGGCACGTTCGACGTCTCCGTCCTAGAAGTAGGCGACGGCGTCTTCGAAGTCAAGTCCACCTCGGGCGATACGCGCCTGGGCGGTGACGACTACGATCATCGCATCGTCGAGTTCCTGGCCGCCGAGTTCCGCAAGGAGCAGGGCCTCGACCTCAGCGGCGACCGTCAGGCGATGCAGCGTCTCACCGAGGCCGCCGAGAAGGCCAAGATCGAGCTTTCTTCGATGGTGACCACCAACATCAACCTGCCGTTCATCACCGCCGATCAGAATGGCCCCAAGCACCTCGACGTCACGCTGACGCGCGCCAAGTTCGAGGAGCTCACTAGCGATCTTACCGATCGCTGCATCGGCCCCTTCCGCCAGGCGCTCTCGGACGCGAAGCTGGACGTTGGACAGATCGAAGAAGTCGTGCTCGTCGGCGGTTCTACGCGCATGCCCGTCATCCAAGAGCTCGTGAAGAAGCTCACGGGGAAAGATCCGCATCAAGGCGTCAACCCCGACGAAGTCGTGGCCGTCGGCGCCGCGATTCAGGCCGGCGTGCTCGCCGGCGAAGTACGCGACGTCGTGCTCCTGGATGTGACCCCGCTCTCCCTAGGTCTCGAGACGCTGGGCGGCGTGATGACCAAGCTGATCGAGCGCAACACCACCATCCCCACGCGCAAGACGCAGGTCTTCACCACGGCCGAAGATGGGCAGACGTCGGTAGACATTCACGTGCTCCAGGGCGAGCGCGAGATGGCGAACGACAACAAGACGCTCGGGCGCTTCCGCCTCGAAGGTCTGCCGCCTGCTCCGCGCGGCGTACCGCAGATCGAAGTAACGTTCGACATCGACGCCAACGGCATCGTCCACGTCGCTGCCAAGGACCTCGGCACCGGTAGGGAACAGAAGATTCAGATCACTGCCTCGACCAATCTCAACAAAGAAGAAGTCGAGCGTATGGTCAAGGATTCGGAGCGTTTCGCCGCCGAGGACCGCAAGCGCCGCGAAGAGATCGAGATCCGCAATCAGGCGGACAGCCTCACCTACTCGACCGAGAAGTCACTCAAAGAAGTGGGCGATAAACTCTCAGCCGAGGACCGCAAGGCCACCGAGGATGCTCTCGAAGAGCTCAAGCGCGTAGCCAAGAACGGCACCGCCGATGAGGTCAAGAAGGCCGTCGAAGCGCTGCAGGAAGCTAGCTACAAGATGGCCCAGGTGCTCTACCAGCGCACGGGCGGCGCGGCCGCCGGCGACGGCGCGACGGAGGGAGCCGCGGCAGGGGCGCAGAGCAACGGCACTGCGCACGAGGCCTCCGACGACGTCATCGACGCTGAGTTCAAGGAAGCTAAGTAAACGGATACGACGACGGCGGCGGCGCTAGGCCGCCGCCGCTCCGCACGCCGCTACCGATGAGGCACGCCGCAAACACTATGTCTGAGATGAACGACACCACGGTTCAGTCGGCCGCCGTGGAGGCGCCCGACCTTGCCGCAGAACTCGCCGCGGCCAAAGCCAAGGCGGATGAAAACTACCAGAAATACCTCTACGCCGTCGCCGATCTCGAGAACTACAAGAAGCGCATCGAGCGCCAGTTTACCGAGATCGCCCTTCACGGGAAGAAGGCGTTTCTCGAGAGGCTGCTGCCTATCGTCGACAACCTCGAACGAGCGCTCAAGGTGGCGGATAACGTTGAAGGACTCCACGCAGGCGTCACGCAGACGCTGCGCGGCTTCGAAAGCGTGCTGGCGCAGGAAGGCGTCAAAACGCTCGATCTTACCGGCAAACCCTTCGACCCGCGTTTCGCGGAGGCCATCGGCACCGTCGAGAGCCCAGGTGCCGCAGAAAACAGCGTCGTCGAAGTCGTGCAGAAAGCCTATCTGATCGGCGAGGACATCCTGCGCGAAGCCAAGGTCATCGTCGCCAAGCCAACGCAAGGATGAATTATAAGGACTACTACCAGGTCCTGGGCATCCCCAAGGGCGCCCCGGAGAAGGACATCAAGTCGGCCTACCGGCGGTTGGCGCGAAAGTGGCATCCTGACGTCAACCCGAACAATCACGCCGAAGCCGAGGAGAAGTTCAAGGAGATCCAAGAGGCCTACGAAGTGCTCGGCGACGCCGAGAAGCGCCGCAAGTACGACGCTCTCGGCAGCGATTGGCAGAACGCCGCCGCGCAGGCGGAGGCTCAGCGGCGCTACCGCCAGCAAGCCGGAGCCGGGAGCCACTTCGACAACTTCGACTTCTCCACGAGCGGCTCAGGATTCTCGGACTTCTTCGAGGAGTTCTTCGGGCGCATGGGCGGCGGTGGACGCCGCCGTGCGGGCGGCTTCACCTACGCGCAGAAAGGGCAGGACCTGGAGACCAGCATCGAGCTGACGCTCCATGAAGCCTACGACGGCGGCAAGAAGACCGTCTCGTTACAGGTGGAGGACGTCTGCCCGAAGTGCGCCGGCACGGGAACGGTGGAGCGCGGACGTCTCTGCGCAAACTGCCATGGCACCGGGCGCACCATCGCGGTGCGCAAGTTCGAAGTCTCCATTCCGCGCGGCGTCAAAGACGGCCAACGCATCCGTCTTGCGGGACAAGGCGGCGCGGGCAGCGGCGGCGGAGCAAATGGCGACCTCTACCTCGTCGTCCACCTGCTGGAGGACCCGCACTTCGAACGAACGGGAGACAATCTCGCCGTAGAGCTCCCCGTTTCGATCTACGACTTGGTCTTGGGCGGCGAGGTGCGCGTACCTACGATGACCGGCGAAGTCACGATGACTCTGCCCGCGGGCACCCAGAACGGCGCTCGCTTGCGCCTGGGCGGAAAGGGCATGCCCAAGCGCGACGGCAAGTTCGGCGACGAGTTCGTACGCGTGGTAGGCAAACTGCCTACCGATCTCTCCAAGCGCGAACTCGAGCTCTTCAAAGAGCTGGCAGCATTGCGGGACGGCAAACACTAGCGCAACACGCCTCTCTCACTGCCCGTTTGCCTGGATCGCCCGGGGGGTATCAGAAGCGAAACGCTCGATATCTATCTACGAGTGAGGCAGGCACATGCGCCGAAGCTCCTTCTTGATCGGCGGCGCCGCCGTGAGCGGTCTGGCCACGCTCTCCGCGCGAAGCAGGGCCTTGGCTCAGGAGACGATCACCGAACCCTTCGCCAATGGTGCAAGGCCTCTCGGGTCCTTCCCGCAGAAGCGGCCGCTGATCGTCCTGACCTCGCGCCCGCCACAGTTGGAGACACCGTTCCGTCTCTTCAACGAAGGCGTCTTCACGCCGAACGACGCCTTCTTCGTGCGCTGGCACCTGGCGGGCATCCCCACGAAGGTCGATGGGCGAGCGTTTCGCATCAAGGTCCATGGACTCGTCGACAACGAGCTCGCGCTGAGCATCGACGATCTCCGGCGCGGCTTCGAGCCGGTGGAGATTCCCGCGGTGTGTCAGTGCTCAGGCAACAGCCGCGGATTCTTCAACCCGCGCGTCCCAGGCGGCCAGTGGGCCAACGGCGCGATGGGAAACGCTCGTTGGCGCGGGGCGCGCCTCGGCGACGTCCTCAAGCGAGCCGGCGTCAAGGCAGGTGCCGTTCAGGTGCGCTTCAACGGCCTTGAAATGCCCGTGCTTCCAACCACGCCGGACTTCATCAAGGCCCTGGACATGGACCTCGCCACCTCGCCGGACGTGATCGTCGCATACGAGATGAACGGCGGGAACCTTCCGCTCTTGAACGGCTTTCCCGTGCGCCTGGTGGTGCCGGGCTACTTCGCGACGTATTGGGTCAAGATGCTCGATGACATCGAAGTCATCGCCGCGGCCGACCAAAATTTCTGGATGAAGACCGCGTACCGGATTCCCGCCGTCGGCGACGGCTGCATCCAACCGGGACAGACGACGCCCACCACGCCGATCACCAAGATGCGCGTGCGCTCCTTCATCACGAGCCTGGCCGACGGCGACAAGATCTCGGGCGGCCGCCGGCGCGTACAGGGCATCGCCTTCGATGGCGGCAGCGGTATCGCGCGGGTCGACTTCTCCAGCGACGGCGGAGCGACGTGGACGCAGGCCGCGCTCGGCGCGGACTACGGCAAGTACAGCTTCCGGCAATGGAGCGTCGCACTCGACGCGCAAGCCGGGCGGTCCTACC
This sequence comes from bacterium, assembly GCA_004298665.1. GTDB lineage: Bacteria > Vulcanimicrobiota > Vulcanimicrobiia > Vulcanimicrobiales > SCRA01 > SCRA01. The sequence continues at coordinate 22,619 of SCQY01000065.1, forward strand.
ACCTGGCATGCCGAGCGACCGCCCACGACGGGGCGGTTCAGCCTGCCACGGCCTGCTGGACGCCGGGCGGCTACCTGCGCAACATCATCGAGAGCCTCTCGGTCAGCGCGGGTTAGGAGGGTCAAGGATGAGGAACACGTCGATCCTCGGCGCTGCCGCTTGTGCCGCGATTGCAGCCGCAGCTCTCGCCGGATCCGCGGTCCGCGCCGCCGCGGTAGCCGCGCCGCCTAACCCGAACGTCACCGTCTCGGTAACCCTCCCCGCGGAGCGCCAGCTCTTCAAGGACGGGGCAGGCGCCGACCTCGCGCGCGCCAAGTGTCAGATCTGCCACTCCTCGGACTACGTCTTCACGCAACCGCCGATGACCAGGGCACAGTGGCTCGCCGAAGTCACGAAGATGAAGAACGTCTACGGAGCTCCCCTCGAGGAGAGCCAGCTCGAACCGATCGCGGCCTACTTAGTCACGCAGAACGGCAAGGAGTAGCACGGGAAACTTCGCGCGCGTCGGGGGAGTCTAGGGAGTATGTTCGGCGGCGGATCGACCCCCATGCACATGATGTGGTCCTCGCAGTTCGACCCTAGGCGGCCCCAGGCGCCGCGAGTCGATCTGCGCCGCGTCCTGCGTTTCTTCGCGCCCTACTGGCGCCAAGAGGCGCTGGTGTTCATCTGCATTCTGGTCACCAGTGCTCTGGGCCAGCTCCCACCGCTCTTCACGAAGTGGATCATCGACGGCGCCATCGCAGGCAAGGACCTGCACGGGCTCTCCCTGGACGTGGGCGGCATGATCGTCGCCGCCGTCGGCGGCAGCGCGATCGGCGCCTGGCAGGGCTACTTGAACGCCTACGTCGGCGAGGGGATCATGCGCGACATGCGCGACCGCCTCGTCCAGCATCTGCATACGATGTCGCTGGCCTTCTTCACGTCCACCAAGACCGGCGAGATCATGAACCGCGTCTCCAGCGACGTCGACGCCGTCGACAACGTGGTGACGGGGACGCTCGTCACCCTCGTCACCAACGTCACGATCATCCTGACGACCCTGGTTGCAATCTTCCTGCTCGATTGGCGCTTAGCGTTGATCTCGCTGGCCGTGGTGCCCTTCATGGTCTTCCCGCTGCGCCCCGTCGGGCGCGCCATGTACGAAATCCGCAAGCGCACGCGCGTGCAGCGCGATCGCATCGAGAGTCTGATGCAGGAGACGCTCTCGCTCTCCGGGATCACGCTGATCAAGTCGTTCGTCCGCGAGCGCCAGGAGGCGGAGCGCTTCCATCAGGCCGGGACGACGCTGATGGGACTGGAGATTCGTCTAGCCATGGTCGGCCGCTGGTTCGTCGCGCTGGTCGGCGCGATGGTCATCGTCGGCCCGGCCATCGTTTGGTTCGGCGGCGGGTGGCTGGCGATCGAGCGCGGACTCCAGGTCGGCACCATCGTCGCTTTCGTGGCCTACTTGGGCCGGCTCTACGGGCCGGCTTCCGCTCTTGTCGGCGTGCAGGTGCAGCTGGTGAGCGCGCTGGCCGTCTTCGAGCGCATCTTCGAGTACCTCGACATGGCGCCCGAGGCGCCGCAGCGCGCCGATGCCGTCGAGCTCGGTGCGGCACGCGGAGCGATTGCCTTCGAGGATGTGAGCTTTCGCTACGTTCCCGACCGCAACGCGCTGGAGCACGTCTCCTTCCGCGTCGAACCGGGGCAGTTAGCCGCTTTCGTCGGCCCCAGCGGTGCGGGGAAGACCACCATCATGCAGCTCGTTCCGCGCTTCTACGATCCGCAGACGGGCCGCGTCACGATCGATGGCTACGATCTGCGCGACTTGACCCTCGACTCGCTGCGCCGCAACATCGGCATCGTGACGCAGGAGACGTACCTCTTTCATGCCACGATCGCCGAAAATCTTCGCTACGGCAAGCCGGACGCCAGCGAGGCCGAGCTGATTGCGGCCTGCCGTGCCGCCAACATCTACGACGTCATCGAGCGGCTTCCGGAGCGCTTCGAGACCGTCGTCGGCGAGCGCGGTCAGAAGCTCTCCGGAGGCGAGCGCCAGCGCCTAGCCATCGCACGCGTGCTGCTCAAGGACCCTTGCATCTTGATCCTCGACGAAGCGACCAGCTCGCTGGACTCGGCCTCCGAAAAACTGATCCAGGAGGCGCTCGAGCCGTTGATGCACGGGCGCACGAGTTTGGTGATCGCGCACCGCCTCTCGACGATTCTCCAAGCAGACGTCATCTTCGTCGTCGAGCGAGGGAGGATCGTCGAGTCCGGCACCCACGACGAGCTCCTCGAGCGTCATGGCCTCTACGCCATGTTGTATCACGAACAGTTCCGCGAGCCGGAGGCCGCGGCCGCGGAATAGCGGGCGACGCTCGGCTCTTCCGCAACCTGTCAATGGTAGAAGTAGGGATCGAGGACCCGCACCTCGGTGATCGCATCGATCGGCAGGCTATTGGACTCCGCGGCCTCGCGTATCGCTGCCTCGTCCGGGCCGTCGTACACGCAGAACGTCTTGCGTTTGTCGTTCGAGACGTACGAGTGGACCCACGTCACGCCTAGATTGCCGTTCTTATCGACGACGTTCAGGCACGCATTTGCGCCTTCCGCTGTCATTGGCACCTGCAAGCCGTTGGGGAAGATCCGCTCGATTATGAAACGCGGCATATCTGACCCTCCGATGAGCTGTTCGTCGACGCTTGAGACGAAGCGAGCGCTCGTACCACTACGTGGTGGATCTGAGTAAATCGTTCATCTCCGCGTGGGTAATGATTCCCGCCGCGAAGGTGAACGTACCGGGACCCTGCAGTTCCTCGGCAACGTGGCGCACCACGGTGAGCGCGGCACGCGCCAGCGACCCGCCGACGCTCACGCGCGCCACGCCTAGATGCGCCAACTCCGGCAACGGCGGAGTCGCAGGCCCAGCGAGCACGTTGAGCGGACCCGCGATGGCCTTGACCAGCCTGCCGATCAGCGTACCGTCGGCCACCGCGGGAACGAAGAGCGAATCGGCGCCGGCTTGACGATAAGCATTGGCGCGGCGTACCGCCTCCTCGAATGCCTCTTCGCCGCTGCCTCCGAGCAGAAAGACGTCCGTTCGCGCGTTGATCACCAGATGAACGCCTTCGGCGTCCGCAGCCGAACGCGCCGCGGCGATGCGCAGCGAAGCCTCCTGGAGAGGCAGGAGTTCGTGGCGGCGAGCGTCCTCGAGGTTCATGCCTACCGCACCCGCGGCAATGGTACGGCGTACCGTCTCCGCTACGTCGCTCGCGGCCGGCCCGTAGCCTGCCTCCATGTCTGCCGTCACGGGTACCGCTACGGCCGCTGCGATGCGCTCGACCACCGTGAGCATCTCGTCGCGCCCGATGAACTCACCGTCGGGATAGCCTAACGCATTGGCCACGCCGGAACTGGTGGTCGCCACGGCGGAAAAGCCGGCCGCCTCGATCAGGCGCGCGCTGGCGACATCCCAGGCGTTGGCAAGCACCAGCGGCGGCGAGTCGTGATGCAACGCCAAGAGACGTGCGGCTTTGGCCTGTGCGGCCCCCCGGTCGATCGTTCGTTCCATAATCGATAACGTACCACGCTGTACGGGCGGAGGCCTACGTGTCCGCTCCGCGCCGCGCGCGTCGAGCATGCACCCGATTGTTGTCGGCGTGTCGCGGCGCGCCTAGAATCTCCGTGCGGGTGTGCCGCACGAGGAGATGCACCGTGACGACCAGGCAGCTTCCACCAAACATCGATGCCTCGATGATGCAGACCGTGACGCGCGATCTCGAGTCGATGAGCATCTTCACCAAGCCCGGCATGGAGGACGTCGTACGCGCACGCATCGCGGCATTGCCGATGCGTGCCGGGGTTGGCTTCGACTACCCCGTTACGTTGCGCGGTTCGACACCACACTTCAACGTCTACTACGATCCAGCGCTGCCCGCGGGAGCCGCTGTTGCCGACGGTATTCTCGCTACGTGCGAGCGCGACTTCGGCACGATGCAGTGGTACTTCGGCGGCATCGCGCCGCCGGCGCTTCCCTTCAATATCGTCATCGCGCCGCTCGATCCCTCGGGCCGCGGCTATGGCGGCGCGTATCACTACGGCTGCAGCGCCGTCGACCTCTACCTCGACGCGAAGACGGTGCCGATCCTCGACATCGACTACACGCGCTTCCTGCTGATCGCCGAGGCCGTTGAGGTCTTCTCCGCGGCGCAAGGCGCCGGCTGGAACTGCGGAGCGAGCAACGGAGAGGGGCTCTCGCGCGTACTCGCCGCCGACACCTATCCGGCGCAGCTCGACGGCTACACCACGGCAGGCATCTGGCTCGACGCCCCGGGGCGCCCCGACTACGTCAACGTCACCGACCCCACGGATCGCAACGCCGTCTCGACGGGCTGTGCCGTGCTCTTCCTCAACTACCTGCGCTACCAAGAGGACTTCACGTGGCCGGAGATCGTCGCCGCCGCAGGCGCGACGCTCCAGCAAACCTACCAGCACCTCACGAAACAGGCCGATGCCTTCACGCCGTTCAAGAACCTGCTCCAACGCTTCTATCCTACCGGCCGCTCCTCGGGGTTGACGACGGACAACCCATTCCCGCTGATGGGTCGCATGGCGTTCCCGTTCTGCGGCGTCCAATTCCGCGGCTCCGTGCCCGCGGGCTCGACCACCACTTGGTTCACCTACAACTGGCCAGTGCTCTGGCACGTGGAGTGGAACGTGGTTCCCACGAACGTCAACACCGCGGGCCCGCAACTTACCTGGAGCGTGCGCGTCCAGAAGACCTCGGGCGACTATCTCACCTACTGGATCGCCATCACCAACACCAGCTCGGCGCAAGCCGACGTCGAGGCGCGTTACGCCGTGCTCGGCGCGCTCTAGCGCGCGGAGGAGAACGTGATGATCCGCATCACCATCGAGACCGACGACGCCGCGCGCGGCACCGCGCAGGTGCAGAACCTCGCGACAACCGCCACAACGGCTGGAATGGCTGCCCCCATCTCCGCCGGTGAGCCTGCTTCGTATCTCCACCACATGGTGGCGACTCAGACGGGCGCGGCCAACGTCCTAGCCGCCACACCGAGCATGGCGCAGGCCCAACCTGCTGTGCCGCCGGCGGCAATCGACGCGGGCGCCGCACCGACATGGCTCAGCGAAGCCGTGAAGGAGGCCACCGTTCGCGCAGCCGAGGACATCCTCCGACGGGGCGAAGGCATCTAGAGAGATCTCTTCTCTACGCAGCCATCTCTTTGAGGTCCGGGGCCATGATGAGGCTAGCGTGCGTTGCGGCCTGCACGTCGTCGAACGTGAGTCCGGGCGCGATCTCCTTGATCACCATGCCCTGCGGCGTCACTTCGAAGTAGCCCATCTCGGTGATCACCACGTCGACTACGCCCTTGCCCGTAAGCGGAAGCGTGCAGCGCTCGAGGATCTTGGGTGCGCCGCCCTTGGCGGTGTGTTCCATCGTCACGATGAGCTTCTTGGCGCCGGCCACCAGGTCCATCGCGCCGCCCATGCCCTTGATCATCTTCCCGGGGATCATCCAGTTGGCGAGATCGCCATTGGCCGCCACCTCCATGGCGCCGAGGATCGAGAGATCGATATGACCGCCGCGAATCATGCCGAACGAGTCGGAGCTGGAGAAGAACGCGGTGCCCTTGATCTCGGTCACCGTCTCCTTACCGGCGTTGATGAGGTCCGGATCGGCGTGCCCCTCGATCGGGTAGGGGCCGATGCCCAGCATCCCGTTCTCGCTCTGGAAGATGACTTCCATCCCCGCGGGAACGAGATTCGCGACCATCGTCGGCATGCCTATGCCGAGGTTGACGTAGAAGCCGTCGCGCAACTCCTTAGCCGCGCGGCGCACGATCACTTGGCGCTTATCTTCCATGATGCAACTCCTACGCTTTGCGCGTCGTGAGGCGCTCGATGCGCTTCTCGGCCTTGCTGACGATGATGCGGTTGACGAAGACGCTGGGCGTATGAATGAGATCTGGGTCGAGCTCGCCCGGCTCCACCAGCTCCTCCACTTCGGCAATCGTCACTTTGCCCGCAGTGGCCGCCATGGGGTTGAAGTTGCGCGCCGTCTTACGATAGACCAAGTTGCCGAAGCGGTCGCCTTTCCATGCGTGCACGAATGCGAAGTCGGCCGTAATGCCGCGCTCCATGACGTACATGCGGCCGTCGAACTCGCGCGTCTCCTTGCCGTCGGCGATCGTCGTGCCGAAACCCGTGGGCGTGAAGAAGGCCGCGATGCCGGCTCCGCCGGCGCGCAGACGTTCGGCCAAGGTACCTTGCGGGTTGAACTCGAGATCCAGCTTGCCTTCCAGCACCAGCTTCTCGAAGTACTTGTTCTCACCGACGTAACTCGAGACCATCTTCTTCACCTGGCCCGCCTCGAGCATCAGCCCGATGCCCCAGCCGTCCACGCCGGCATTGTTCGAGACGATCGTATGGCTCTTGGTCCCCTTGCGTACCACGGCCTCGATCACGTCTTGAGGTATGCCGCAGAGGCCGAAGCCGCCTATGGCGATCGTGGCACCGTCGAAGAGGTCCTTGACCGCCTCGTCGGCGCTATCCACCACTTTCTTCATGGGCGGGTATTAGTGCAAGGGGCGCCCCGAGCCCTCCGCGAACGCTGACCCGCTTACGCGCCATTTTTTCGCTCTACGGAGAACGCGAACCATGTCCACTGCACCGATCTCGCTGCTCGAACCCCAGAGCGGCGAAGAGGCGATGATGCTCGACATCGTCCGAAAGATCGTAGCCGAGAAGGTCGCACCTCGTGCGGCCGAGATCGACCTCAAAGCCGAGTACCCCAACGACATCAAAGCTATCTTCGCTGAGAATGATCTGCTGGGCATTCCTATTCCATCCGAGTACGGCGGGTTGGGCGGCAGCTTCCTGACGTATGTCAAAGTCGTCGAGGAGATCGCCAAGGCCTGCGCGGCCAGCTCGCTCATCGTCGCCGTGCAGGAGCTGGGCATGCTCCCCGTGATGATCGGCGGCAGCGAGCAACAGAAGAAGGCATGGCTGCCGAAGTTTGCCTCCGGGGAGTGGATCGCCGCCTATGCGCTTACCGAGCCCGGCAGCGGCTCCGACGCCGCCGGCTCGATGCACATGCGCGCCGAGCGCGTTGAGGGCGGCTACAAGCTCAACGGCACGAAGATCTTCATCACGCACGGCAACGTCGCCGACTCCATCGCCTTCTTCGCCGTCACCGATCCCTCCAAAGGACCCAACGGCATAACCGCGTTCTTGGTGGAGAAACAGTTTCCGGGCTTCAAGGTCGGCAAACGCGAGCACAAGATGGGCATCAAAGGCTCGCCCACCGTGGAGCTGGTCTTGGAGGACTGTTTCGTTCCCGATTCGCACCGCATCGGCGCCGAGGGCGAAGGCTTCAAGATCGCCATGAAGGTGCTCGACAAGTCGCGGCCAGGGGTTGCGGCGCAGGCCCTGGGCATCGCCGAAGGCGCGCTCACATTCGCCACCAACTATACGAAGGAGCGCATGGCGTTCGGCAAGCCGATCTCGCAGCAGCAAGGTTTGCAGTTCATGCTCGCCGACATGCGCACGGAAGTCGAGTGCGCGCGCTTGATGCTCTACGAAGCGGCCCGCAAGTGCGACGAAGGCGCAGCCGATATCACGTACTGGTCCGCGATGGCGAAGCTGAAGTGCGGCGACGTAGCAATGAGCGTTACGACCGACGCCGTACAGCTACTGGGTGGTTACGGATACTGCACGGATTACCCCGTGGAACGCATGATGCGCGATGCCAAGATCACCCAGATCTACGAAGGCACGCAGCAGATCCAGCGTCTGGTGATCGCCCGGAACCTGGTGGGCAAGTGGAAGCCCACGGGAAAAGGCTAGGGCCGCCGAGAGGGAGCCCCTGCGGAACGTCGAACCGCCCGGCACATCTTACCGCATTCTTGGAGGTTACCCCATGAAGAAGCTTCTCGCTGCCCTCGTCACGGCGGCATTCCTCTCGACCGGCGTTGCATTCGCTGCCGGCACTTCCACCGCTGCCAAGCCGGCCGCCACCGCCGCCGCCGCAAAGACGGCGAAGACCACCAAGTCGACCAAGGCCGTGAAGACGACCAAGGCCGCGAAGACCACCAAGGCAGCCAAGACCACCAAGGCAGCCGCGAAGACCACCAAGGCGGCCGCGAAAACCAAGGCCAAGTAGCCGTCGCGATCCTCAAAGAAGAAGCGGGCCGGTCATCGACCGGTCCGCTTCTTCTTTAGCACGAGCAGCCCCGTGGGACAGATGTCGGCCAAGGGACAGATGCCGCACAGCGGCATCGGCGCCTTGCAGATTTGACGCCCATGGAGGATCAGCCAGTGGTGCGCGTGGCGCCACTTTTCGCGCGGCAGCAGCGCCGTCACGTCACGCTCCACGTCCAACGGCGTCTTGCCGAGCGTGAGGCCAAGCCGATGCGCAACGCGGAAGACGTGCGTATCGACGGCAAACGCTGCCTTTTCGAAGGCTACGGCCAAGACCACGCTCGCCGTCTTGCGCCCCACGCCCGGCAGCGCCTCGAGCGCGACGCGGTCGCTAGGCACCTCGCCCCCATGCCGCTCGACCATTGCCTGCGCAGCGGCCACGATGTTGCGTGCCTTGGCATGGTAGAAGCCGCACGATTTGATCATGCTCTCGACGTCGTCGAGCTTCGCCTTGGCCAGGGCCTTCGCATCGGGATAGCGCGCGAAGAGCGCGGGCGTCGTCATGTTGACGCGCGCATCGGTGCACTGGGCGCTGAGCGCGACCGCCACCAGCAGCTGGTAGGGGTTGCTGAACGCCAGCGCCGTCTGCGCGTTCGGATACATCTCTTCCAGGCGCGCCAGCATCTGCTTGCCCGTCGCCTGCGTTACCTTCTTGGTGGGAAACGGTATCTTCGCCATCATCGCTTGCCTTGGCTCTCTGCGCTTGGGCACCTCTGGCGCCGTGCAGAGGTTGCGGAGACCCCCACCGAAGGAGTCCTCGATGCCGTTCTTCAGAGAGCTAGACCCCAGCGTGCCTCCCGGCCAAACGGTCACCGACGGATTCCCCATCCTTCACGTAGGCGACGTTCCCGCGTTCGATCCGGCGACGTGGCGACTACGTTTCTCCGGCCGTTGTGAACGGCCGTTCGAGCTGAGCTGGAACGAGCTGCGCGCGCTTCCGGCCACGGAGTGGCGCGGCGACATCCATTGCGTAACCCGCTGGACCAAGAAGGCCACCAAGTGGCGGGGCGTGCTCTTCCGCAGCCTGGTCGAACGCGCTGGGCCGCTGCCTTCCGTCACGCACGTGCTGCAGCATGCCGAGAACGATTATACGACCAACCTTCCGATCGGGATCATGCTCGGCGACGACGTGCTGATCGCGTACGAGTACGACGAGCAGCCAATCGAGCCGATCCACGGCGGCCCCGTGCGCATGCTCGTACCGAAGCGATACTTTTGGAAGAGCTCGAAGTGGCTGACGGGCATCGAGTTTCTCGACGGCGATCGCCCGGGATTCTGGGAGGTACGCGGCTACCACAACGACGGCGATCCGTGGAAGGAAGAGCGCTACGGGGATATGCCGGCATGGATGGCATGACGACGCGCACCGACGACATCCAGCGCGCCATACACGCGCGGCGCAGCATCGGCAAGATGCAGCAGGAGGCGCCGCCGCGCGAGGCCGTCGAGCGCATCGTAGAGGCGGCCACGTGGGCGCCGTTTCACAAGTGTCAGGAGCCTTGGCGCTTCGTGATCGTGTGCGGCCAGGCGCGGGCGCGCCTGGGCGAGATCGCGGCACGCACGGCCGATCTCTCCCGTTTCCCCGTCGAGATCCACGAACGGGTTGCGGCCAAGGAGCGCGGCAAGTTCGCGCGCGCCCCGTACGTCGTCGCCGTGATCGCAGAAGGCAGCGAGAGCCCGGTCGATGCCGAGGAAAACTACGCTTCCGCCGCGGCCGCCACGCAGAACATGCTGCTTGCGGCCTACGCCGAGGGGCTCAGCGGCTACTGGAGGACGGGGCGCCTGGCACGCCAGCCCGAGATCCTCGCGGCGCTGGGCGTGCGTCCGGGCGAGCGTCTGGCGGCATTCGTTTATCTCGGCTATCCAGCCATCGAGCCTGCCGCCGCCGCGCGCTCGCCGCTGCACGAGAAGGCTCGCTGGCTCGACGCCTAGCGCCTTCAGGGGAGCCGCACGCGTTCGCCTTCGACGGCTGCCAAACCATCGTGCCGGAGACCTTCCACCAGCGCTGAGACGTCCGTGCGCCCCAGCAAATCGGATAGTTGTGCGATACTCGCGCTGGCACCATGGGGCAGCGCGCGCAGATGATCGACGATCCTGCCGCGCGCGTAGCGCGTCGTCTCCTCGAACTTCAAGCGCGCCTGTGGGCTGCGCGCCCGGGTATGCGCCCGCGCCGCCTCCTGGAGCGCGGCGGCATCGACGGGCGCAGCCGCGCAGTAGGCGCGCAGCGGACACACCAGACACTTCGGAGCACGCGCGGTGCAGACCGTGGCGCCGAGATCCATCATCGCCGAGCTCCAGGCGCGTCCTTCTCCCGGCGCAGCCAGCGTTACCGCCAATCGCGCAAGGCTCCGCTCGCCGGCACGCGGGGGATGTTCGAGACCGAAAGCGATGCGATGGACTACTCGGCGTACGTTGGTGTCCACAGGCGCGTCGTCATCGTTGAAGGCAAAGGCACGCAACGCGGCCGCCGTATAGCTCCCGACGCCCGGCAGTGCTAAGAGCTCCTCCGTGGTGCGCGGGATCTGCCCGTGATGGCGCTCGACCACGGCTCGTGCGAGGGCGTGCAGACGGACGGCGCGCCGGTTGTAGCCAAGCCCTTGCCAGAGACGCAGCGCCTCGGCGAGAGGGGCGGACGCGAGCGCAGCGAGCGTTGGGAATCGCGCAAGGAACGCCTCGAACTTGGGGATGACCCGTTCGACTTGCGTCTGCTGGAGCATGATTTCGCTAACCAGCACGCGATAGGGATCGATGTGCTCTCGCCAAGGCAGCCTGCGGCCATGTGAACGGTACCACGCCAGCAGATCGCGCCGTACTTCAGAGATTGCCAACGGTGAAGATTTGTTGCGCTTTCCGTTGGCTCTGTTGCGCAAGCCTTTCACGGCGCCTCACCCAGCAGGACGCTTCTCGAACCGAGCCAAAAGAGAGGCCGCCATCTACCACGTGGGAGGTTACTCGTGGCCGCGCCGTTCAAACCGTTCACTGATTCGCCTATTGCGTACGTCGACAACGACGGAAATCCCGTCGCGAAGATGAAGTCTGCCTTCAGCGACGACGATCTCAAGAGACTGTACCGCTTGATGGTGCTCTGCCGCGCCATCGACGACCGCGGCTACATCATGGTGCGCCAGGGCCGCGCCGGCTTCCTCGCGCAGACGGCCGGGCAGGAGGCTTCGCAGATCGGCAGCGCTTTCACGCTCGAGAAGAAGGATTGGGTCTTTACGACCCATCGCGAGCTGGGCGCCGCGCTGACCAAGGGCATGACTCCCGGGCAGCTCCTGGCGCACGTTCTGGGCAAGGACCTCGACCCCAGCAAGGGGCGCAACATGCCCAGCCACTATGGAGACGGCGAGCTGAACATCGTCACCCCGTCCTCGGTGGTCGGCAACAAGACCCCCGCCGCCGTAGGTGTGGCGATGGCCGCAACGATCCGTAAGAGCGGTCAGGTCGCGATGTGCTACATGGGCGACGGTGCCACGTCGGAGGGCGATACGCTGGCCGCCTTCAACTTCGCCGGCGTCTTCAATGCCCCGGCGGTCTTCGCGCTGCAGAACAACCAATATGCCATCTCGATCGACGTGAAGCACCAGACCAAGAGCCGCACCTTCGCCGAGAAGGCGTCCGCCTTCGGCTTCGACGGCTATCTGGTCGATGGTAACGACGTCATCGCCTGTGCCGAAGTCTCGAAGTTCGCCATCGACAAGGCGCGCAGCGGCGGAGGACCCACGCTCATCGAGTTCCTCACCTACCGCTACGGCCCGCACTCCTCCGCCGACGACGATTCACGCTACCGCAAGAAAGAAGAGATCGAGCTTTGGCGCAACACGCGTGACCCGATCATGCGCATGCGCAAGTACCTCACCAAGCAGGGCCTCCTGGACGATGCGTCCGAGGCGAAGATGCAAGAAGAGATCAAGCACGTGGTCGAGCAAGGGCTCACCGAGGCCGAGGCATCGCCGCTGCCCGCCCCGGAGACGGTCTTCGATCATGCCTACGCGACGCTGCTGCCTCACCAGATCGACGAGAAGATCGAAATCTTCGGTCACGCATAGGATCGGATAGAGAGAACGATGGCAATTGAAACCGCAACCAAGACGTTGACCATGGTGCAAGCCGTGCGCGAGGCGATGCTCGAAGAGATGCGCCTCGACGACACGGTCTGCATTCTTGGCGAAGACGTGGGCCCGCGCGGCGGCGTCTTCCTCTGCACGGAGGGCCTCTACGCGGAATTCGGTCCCGATCGCGTCATCGATACGCCGCTCTCCGAAGCGGGCATCCTCGGCGGCGCCCTCGGCATGGCGATGAACGGCCTGCGCCCCATCGCCGAGATCCAATTCATCGACTTCCTCTTCCCCGGCTACGACCAGCTCTACAGCGAGATCGCCAAGATCCGCTACCGCTCGGCCGGTATGTTCAAAGCACCGATGGTCATTCGCGGCCCCTACGGCGGCGGCGTGCGCGGCGGCGTCTATCACTCGCAGTCTCCGGAGGAGCTCTTCGCCCACATCCCAGGCCTCAAGGTCGTCGTTCCTTCCAATCCGTACGACGCCAAAGGCCTTCTGATCTCGGCCATCCGCGACGAAGACCCCGTGGTCTTTCTGGAGCCTAAACGCATCTATCGCGGCGTCAAGAACGAGGTGCCGGAAGGTGCCTACACGGTGCCGATCGGCAAGGCCAAGGTCGTCCGAGAGGGCAGCGACGCCACGCTGATCTCCTACGGCGCCATGCTGCATGTGGCGCTCGAAGCTGCAGACCGCCTCGCCGCCGAAGGCAAGAACGTCGAAGTGATCGACTTGCGTTCACTCGTGCCGTATGATGGTGAGACGATCCTCACAAGCGTCAAGAAGACCGGTCATGCGGTCGTCGTGGTCGAGGCTCCTAAGCTGGGCAGCTTCGCCAATGAGATCAGCGCCTACATCGCCGAGAAGGCGATCGAATATCTCGAGGGGCCGATCATACGCGTCGCTTCGATCGATACCTCGGTTCCGTACAATCTCGAGAAGTACTACCTTCCCGATGCCGACCGCATCGTGAAGGCGACGAAGAAGACGCTCGAGTTCTAGACCCCCATCGGAGCTGCGAGGTGGGGAGGAGTATCCATGGCTGAAGTCTACGAGATGCCGGAGCTGGCGGAGAGCGTCGTCGAGGGCGAAGTTCTTCGTTGGATCAAGAAGGAAGGCGAACGCGTCGAACGCGATGAGCCGTTCGTCGAGATCATGACGGAGAAGGTGACCGTGGAGGTCCCCGCTCCCCACGCCGGTACGCTGATCAAACTGCTCGCCAAGGAGGGCCAGGTGCTCCCGGTCGGCGCACCGCTGGCCGTCTTCGGCGAACCCGGCGAGGATGTCGAGGCGTTGCTGAAGGGCTTCAAGCCGGCCCATGGCGGCCACGGCGCGGCGCCTGCGGCGCCAACTCCCGCCGCGCCCCCTGCGGCGCCCGCCGCGCCGCCCGTGCAGGCGATCCTCGTGCCGCCCAACGTTCCGGCGGCGCTTCCCGCCAACGGCACCGCCTCCCCGCAGCCGGTACGCCGCGAGGGGCGCCCGCTGGCCGCTCCCGCCGTCCGCCTCTACGCCCGGCAGAACGACGTCGACTTGACGTTCGTCGAGGGCTCCGGTCCTGCCGGACGGATCCGGCGCGAAGACATCGATCGCTTTCGAAGCGGCCGCGCGGGGGC
>SCQY01000066.1 GCA_004298665.1 bacterium
GACAGCCATCAACACTGCCTCCAGCGGGGTAACCGATGTACACGCGGGATCCAATCTTCTGGCGTGCCGGCGCAATCAGTTCCCTGGTCGTCATGGTGGCGATCTTGATCGCATTGACGATCAACACCATAGGCGTCATCAGCGCCGGCGGCGCCAACGTTCCACCTTACACCGTCATCAATCAAGCCATCGGCTATGTCGATGACGATGCTCAGCATGAATACGTACCGACGATCGGCGGAAGCGATCCGCTTTTCGGGCACGTCTACGACGAGCGGCAGGCGACGGCGCTGATCCACGAAGGCAAGCTCGTCATCCAGAGCCGCGCCTGCCTCGAGTGTCATAGCGTCTTCGGTACGGGTGCCTACTATGCGCCCGATCTCACGAAGTCGTGGCTCGACCCCGTCTGGCGGCGGATGTGGGAGCCCATGACGCAGACGCACACGCGTGCCGATGCCATGGTCGCCTTCCTGATGGAGCCCGACAAGTATCCCACGTGGACGAGGGAGATGCCCAATCTCCACTTGACGCGCGGCGAGGCCCAGGCCGTGGTGGCCTACTTGAAGTGGACCTCCTCGATCAACACCAACGGCTTCCCGAACGGCTTCCAAGCCGACCCCGACACCCCCAGCGGTAAGCAGGCCGCCGTCAACCGGTAGCCGCTTTGCAGCACTCGTGCGATTTCAGGAGATATCAGCGTGATTAGTGTGCCGAGTCTCTACTCGTCCCAAAAACTCGCGTTACGATACTTCGTGCTCTCGGTCGCGCTCTTCGGCGTGATGATCGTCTTCGGTCTCATGGCGGCGACGCAGTACATTCATCCGAGCTTCCTCTTTCCGGCGTTTGCGTTCAACATGGCCAAGACCATGCACGTCGACGTGCTGATCCTGTGGCTGTTGACGGCGTTCTTCGGCTGCTTGTTCTGGCTCTTGCCTTCGGAGTTCAAGCGCGACTTGATAGGCATGCGCGCCGCCAACGTCGTCTTCTGGCTATTCTGCGCCACGATCGCGGCGGTAGCGGCGACGTTCCTGTTCGTGCAGACCGGCCCGGGAACGGATAAGACGCTCTGGCTCATCAACCAGGGGCGCAAGTACGTCGAAGAGCCGCGCTGGGCGGCCATCGTCGTGGCCATCGGCATCGCCGTCTTCATGTACAACATCATCGGAACGGCCATTGCCGCCAAGCGTGTCACTGGCATCGCCGCGGTGATCATCCTCAACCTGATACCGCTCTTCGGCCTCTACATGATCGCCTTCCCGGCGATGACCAACATGGCGCTGGATCAGTTCTGGTGGTGGTGGCTGGTGCACTTCTGGGTGGAGGCCACCTGGGAAGTCTTGATCGGCGCCATCGTGGCTCTCGTGCTGATGCGAGTCATGAACGCATCGCGCAGCGTGGTGGAGACGTGGCTCTACATCGAGGTCGCCTTGGTGCTGGCTACGGGCGTGCTGGGCATCGGCCACCACTACTTTTGGATGGGCGCCCCCAAGTACTGGCTGGGCATCGGTGGGTTCTTCTCTGCGCTGGAGCCGCTGCCGCTCTTGGGCATGGTGATCCACGCCGTCTACGACGCCGGCGAGCACCGGATGAAGATGACCAATCAGCCTGCCTTCTATTGGACGATGCTCGAAGCGTTCGGCAACTTCGTGGGCGCCGGGGTCTGGGGCTTCATGATCACGCTGCCGCAGATCAACCTCTTCGCGCACGGCACGCAGTGGACGGCCTCGCATGGCCACCTGGCCTTCTGGGGCGCCTACGGCTGCGGCGTGATCTCGGTGATCTACCTAGCCGTTCAAGAGGCCGGAGGGCACGGGCAGATCGGCGGGCGGGCCTGGAAATGGGCCTTCGGCCTCCTCAACACGGGCATGTACGGCATGGGGGGCTCGCTCTTGATCGCGGGTATGGCGCAGGCGTTCTACGAGCGGGCTATCGGAGGATCGACCTTCAACGCCTACGTCGCGGCGCAGCAGACGCCATGGTTCCTCGAGGGCATCTGGATGCGCTGGGTGTTCGGCTTGGTGTTCGCCGCCGGCTACGCCGTCCTGGCCGGCAACCTGATCGCCCTCGCGCGGCGCAGCCGCGTGCCCGTCGCCGCCGCTGGAGTGCTGGCGGTCGAAGGCGCCGGGACGCGGTAGGGGCGAAGCATGACCCCCATGGGATTCGTCATCGACGCGATCGGCCTGGGGCTGTTCGCTCTGCTCGGAGGGGCGTACGGGCTGCTCTACGCCGCCTCCGAGTTGCGCGCGGAACGCCGCCTGGCCCGCTTCGCCCTGGCGAGCTACGCGGCGCAGAGTTCCGTCCTGCTCGCGATCCTAGCGTTCTCGGCGCTCGGACCTATTTGGAAGGTGTTCTTGCTCGCTAGCGGTATCGCGTACTACTTCATTCCACGTGCGACGCTGCGGTACTTGAAGAATCTGCACGCATCCGGAGAGATACATTCATGATCGCCAACGGGATCAACGTCATCCTCGGCATCTCGCTCGTCTACGTAGCCGTCCTGGACACGCCGCTCTTCGCGGGGCCGGCTTGGCGTGGGGCGGCTGCGCTCGCGGCGCTCTGCTTTGTCGTGCTTGCGTCGGTCGCGCGGCGCAGTGACTACGCACCCTGGCATGCCATCCTGACGACATGGCTAGGCGGCATCCTGCTCGCAACGGTCGCCCTCTCGTTCTTGCCGGCGTGGCCCGTGACGGCCTCGACGTGGATCTGTTTCTGGGCGGGCCTCCTGACGGCGTTCCTCGCGCTGTGGGCGGCGCTCTACCGTCGTTCCGCGGCGCGTTATAGGCAGCAGCTCGCCGCCGGCGGCCTCGCAGCGACGGAGTCGACGTAGTGGTCCATTCCGCGAAGCCGCAGCCGCTGGAGGCAGCGCCTCCCCACGTGGCCGAGCACCCATTCCTCCTCGCGTGCCGGCGCGAGGAGGCGCCGTTTACGCCCGTCTGGCTGATGCGTCAGGCCGGGCGCTACCTTCCCGAGTACCGCCGCGTGCGCGAGCGCCTCTCGTTCCTCGAGTTGTGCGGCCGCTCCGACCTCGCGGCTGAAGTCACGGTGAGCGCGGCGGAGCGCTTGGGCGTCGACGCGGCGATCGTCTTCGCCGACATTCTGCTGCCGCTGGTGCCGATGGGCGCGGGGCTGCGCTACGAGAAGGGCGATGGACCGCGCATCGAGCGGCCGATCCGCACGGCTGCCGACGTCGATCGGCTGGCGCCGGTGAGCGTCGAGGAATCGCTTGCGTTCGTAGCCGAGACGATTCGCCTTTCGCGAGCCGGGCTGAACGGTAAGATACCGCTCATCGGCTTCGCAGGTGCGCCGTTCACGGTAGCCTCATACCTGGTCGAGGGCGGATCCTCGCGCATGCACGTGGTCACGAAAGTCTTGATGCAGCGCGATGCGCTGACCTGGCAGCGTCTGATGGAACGGATCGCGGACGTCACGGCCGACTATCTCAACATGCAGATTGCCGCGGGGGTCGATGCAGTTCAGCTCTTCGACAGCTGGGTGGGATGCCTCTCGCCGCGGGACTACCGCCGCTACGTTCTGCCGTACACGCAACGATTGATCTCGGCACTGCGCCCTGGGGTTCCGGTGATCCACTTCGGTACGATGACGGGGAGCCTGCTCGAGCTGATGCGGGATGCCGGCGGCGACGTGATCGGTTTGGATTGGCGGGTGGAGATCGACCAAGCGTGGGCGCGTCTGGGTCCGCAGGTCGGCGTCCAGGGCAACCTTGATCCAGCGCTGCTCTTCGCCGACGTGGCGGAGATCCGCTTGGCCGTGCGCGAGATGTTGCGGCAGACGGGCGGGCGCCCGGGCTACATCGCCAATCTCGGCCACGGCGTCCTGCCGGAGACGCCGGTCGACAACGTGCTGGCCTTCGTCGACGCGGTGCACGAGTATGGCCGGCGGTGAGGTCCGTTCCATGACTGCTGCCATACCGTACGATGCCGTCGTCCTGATCGGCTTCGGCGGACCGGCGAGTCCGCAGGAGATTCGCCCGTTCCTCGACCGCGTACTCGAGGGGCGCCCCGTGCCGCGCGCACGCTACGAGAGCGTTGTCCACCACTACGAGCGCATCGGCGGGCGCTCGCCGTTCAACGAGCTCACGCAACGGCAGGCCGATGCGCTGGCCGGATTGCTGCGCGCCCAAGGGATCGAGATTCCCGTACGGATCGGACTGCGTCATGCTGCGCCGTTCGTCGAGCAGACGCTGCGCGATCTCGCCGCGCAAGGCGCGCGCCGCATCCTCGGCATCGTCTTGGCGGCTCACCGGAGCGAGGCCAGTTGGGAGCGTTACGTGGAGAGCGTGGAGGAAGCCCGGCTGCGCATCGGCGCCGGAGCTCCCGCGATCACCTACGCGCATCCGCCGTTCGATCACCCTCTGCTGGTGCGCGCGCATGCCCAGCGCGTGCGCGATGCGTTCGCGCGCATGCGGCGCGATACGTTCGCCGGCGTCGCCCTCATCTTCACCGCGCACAGCATCCCGCAGGCGATGGCCGACCACGGCCCATACGTGCGGGAGTTATGCGGCACCGCCGCCCTCGTGGCGGAAGCAGTGGGGGCCCCCGACTGGCATCTGGCCTACCAGAGCCGCAGCGGCTCGCCTGCCGAGCGCTGGCTCGAGCCGGACGTCAGCGAGGTTCTCAAGCATCTGCCGTCTGCCTCGGGCAGGCACGAGGCCGTCGTCGCCCCCATTGGTTTCGTCTGCGATCACGTGGAGGTACTCTACGATCTCGACGTCGAGGCAGCCGAGGCGGCGAAGGCAGCCGGCGTACGCATGGAGCGCGCCCGCGCCCTCAACGACCACCCCGACTTCATCGCGCTGTTAGCAGAGCTCGTCGCCGGCCCGCCAGACGGCACCGGCGGCACGCACGATTCCATGGAGAGCGTATCCCGATGACGACCACAGCGAGCGTGGCTCCGCGAGAGATCCCGGAAGTCCGCCATCCCCGCCATGACGTGGGGGAGCGGCCGTTCATCATCATCTGGGAAGTGACGCGCGCCTGCGACTTGGCCTGCCGCCACTGTCGCGCCGACGCGCTTCCGCACCGCAACCCGCTGGAGCTCACGACGCCCGAGGCGCGCGCGCTGATCGACGAGATTGCGGGATTCGGAAAACCTTCGCCGATTTTCGTGCTGACCGGCGGCGATCCCATGAAGCGTAACGACATCGCGAAGCTCGTAGAGTACAGTACGTCGAAGGGCGTGCACATGGCGCTCTCGCCTTCGGCGACGCCGCTCGTCACGAGAGAACGCCTCGTGGAGCTCCACGATCTCGGCCTCAAGGCGATCTCGCTCAGCGTCGACGGCTCGACGCCCGAGATCCACGATCACTTCCGCGGTTTCTCCGGTGTCTTCGACCGCACGATCAAACTCTGGGAGATCGCCCGCGAGATCGGCCTGCGGGTACAGATCAACACCACCGTGACGCGCCACAACGTCGAGGATCTGGCGGCGGTAGCGCAGCACCTGCGCAGTCACAGCGCGGCGCTGTGGAGCGTCTTCTTCCTCGTGCCCGTGGGGCGCGGGAGCGTGCTCGAGCCGATCACCGCGCAGGAGTCCGAGGACGTGATGAACTTCCTCTACGACGTGGGAACGGTCTTGCCGGTAAAGACGACCGAGGGTCACCACTTCAAGCGCATCGTGCTCCAACGCGGCGAGTTGGCCCGGCGCCAAGGGTCCAATGCCGTTCCGGAAGCCGGGCCGCTGTATCACCGCCTGCGCGCCGCCCTGGGCGAGTGGACGCCGGGGCCGCGCGAGCGCCGCAGCCCGATGGACATCAACGCCGGCCGCGGCTTCGTCTTC
>SCQY01000067.1 GCA_004298665.1 bacterium
CTTGCCGCAACGTTCGTTGCCCCCGGAAGCTCCCGCGCCGCCACGGCGATCACGCGATCTCCGGCGGAGAAGCGTTCGTGAAGGAACGCCTGCGTGCGCGCCTGCGGCTCTTGCGCACAACGCGCCAAGACGAACTCCGGCGCCCCTTTCACCACCAGCAGGCGGCGCCCGTCGTCATCGATCAACACCGACATGCGGCGTCGCTCGTAGTCGAAGGGGACTTCGTCCAAGCGTCGCGACGTATCCGCACGCAGACCGCGCGCCGCGACCGCCTCGGCCAGCGCACTGTCGACGGCGCTCGCCCCTACCTCGCTGCCGCCCGTCTGGGCCGTGCACAGCGCCCCTAGGCGCAGCACTTCCGCATCGGCGGCGCCCAGCGGATCGTAGGCTTGCGCGAAGACGACGTGGCCCTCGGTGAGGGTCCCCGTCTTGTCCGTGAAGAGCACTTCGATATTGCCGAAATCCTCGATCGCCACTAAACGCTTGACGATGACCGAGCGCCGGGCCATGCGGGTAGCGCCGAACGAGAGGCTGATAGTGACGATCGCCGGGAGGAGCTGCGGCGTCAAACCAACCGCGATAGCGAGCGCGAAGAGCAGCGACTCGAGCAAGGGATGGTGCAGCAGCGTATTGATGGCGAAGAGCGAGATCGTCAGAACGGCCGTGACGTGAACCAAAAGGTTCGAGAAGTCATGCAGGCCGCGCGCGAACGTCGTCACGGGTACCCGCGTGTTGAGGCGGCGCGCGATGCGCCCGAAGACGGTTCTAACCCCGGTCGCGTAGACCACGGCTAGCGCCGAGCCGGAGCGGACGACGGTGCCCATGTATGCGCAGCAGGCCGCGGTAGCATTCGGTCCGCCGGCGGGCTCGGGGCGCTCGGTCTTCTCGACAGCCTGCGGCTCTCCCGTCAGTACCGCCTCGTCGCACTCCATGGCGTGGACGTCGATGAGCCGCAGGTCAGCGGGGACGATGTCACCGACACTCAGCCGGACGATGTCGCCGGGAACCAGATGCGCGACGTCGATTTCGTCGAGATGCCCGTTGCGGACGACCTGTGTCGTGCGCCGTATGCGGCTGTGAAGATCCTCGATGGCCCGCGCCGAGCGGTACTCGTTGAAGTAGCCCAGTCCCACGCTGAGCGCGAGGATCGCGAGGATGATGATCGCGTCGGTATGCTGGTGGAACCAGGCGGAGGCGAGCGCCGTGGCACCCAGCAGCAGCAAGAGCGGGTTGTTGAGCTGACGCAGGAAGATCGTGAGCGCAAGCCACTGTGGCCGGGCGAGCGCGTTGCTGCCGGCAAGCGCCAGCCTGCGCGCGGCCTCCTCGCCCGAAAGTCCATCCCGCGTGCTGCCCAAGGCAGCCAAGGCGCTTTGCGCATCCATCGCGGCGATCGTTGCCGCGGCGATACCGCTTACGTCTGATCGCTGGTCCGCCACACGCCCCAGGCTAGCGCCGCGGCACGACGCCGCGAAGAAGAGGCGGCGAACGGCGTGTGAAGCGCTTAGGTGAGAGGGCCGGCGCTAGCGGACGAGGTCGCGCGCCAGCACGAACTGCACGCCGGCGGATTCCATCTGGGGGATCATCGCTCGCAGCGCCGCGAGGGTCGTCGGCCGCGGATGGCCGATGGCGATCGCCGAGCCCTTACGCCGGGCGACTTCCACGAGTTTCTCCAACATCGCTTCCGTATAGGCCACGCTCTCCTGGTTGTCGAGGAAGACGTCCCGCGACGCCGTGGGGATGCCGTCCTCACCGGCCATCGGCCCCGCCACCGACGTGCCCGTGGTCAGCGAATCGATGAAGAACTTGTCGCGGGACTTGAGCACTCCCAGCACGTCACGCATCACGCGGGGATCCGCAGTGGCTGCGCTTCCTTCGTGGTTGTTGACGCCGGCAGCCAGCGGCACTTGCGCCAGATCGCCCTCCACCTGCGCGGCGATCGCACCGTCGCTCATCTCGGTGGTGACTTTCCCTGGGCCCGGATTCATATGCGAGATTGGCTCCATGGGAAGGTGGAGCATCACGCCCTTGCCGGCATCCTGGGCCTCCTGCGCGATCGCTTTGGTATATCGCACGTCGGGAAGGACCGAGAGCGTGAGGGGGACCGGCAACGCCAAAAAGCCGCGCTCCGTATCGATCCATTGCCCGCAGTCATCGACGATGATCGCCACACGCAACCTACCCGTCGCCTTCGGAATGTGGATGCCGCCGGCTTGCGTGGTTGTCACGGGACGCGGTGCGGACGCGACGGTGCGGCCGTCGCGCTCCAACCCATCCCATGCGGGCAGCGGCGCAGCGCTGCCGGTGGGCGCACTCCGGGGCGATGGGGAAGGCGCAGCTTCCGGCGTGACGAGGGCGGCGGGAGGCGAAGCGACGCCCGGGGACGCGGCGGCAGCAATGCTCTGCTGGGGCGCGCGATGGCGGAGCGCGCTTTGCGAGCGCATCGCCACGCGATGGTTCACGTAGCTGGCCGTCAACGCTCCAACGACGAGCGCGAGGACGACGAGCAGCGTCGTCTGCAAGAACGTCGGTCCACCACCATGCTTCTTCCGTTTTGCCATCGAGTCCGGTCCCTCACACGCTTCCCGCTAGAACTTGTGCGCCGTACGCTCGTCGACGATGAAGTCGATGCGTGTCGCGCCGATGACGTTGCCCGCGGCGTCGCGCAGCTCGACCGTTGCGTACCGCGCATTACCGATCGTCACCTCTAGCGGGCTGACCGGCACGTCGTAGACCCGCGTGACCCGCGCGAACGGCAGCACGAAGACCGTCTTGTCGATCGTGTCCGTACGCGAGTAGAGCTGGACGTCGTGACCGAGGTAGCGCGCCCCGCCCCAGAGCTTCACCTGCATCGAGGCGACGTGCAGCGGGCCGATGCCTTCGCCGGCTGCCGTGGCATGCACCACGGCATGAGTATCGGAGCGGCCGATCACGACGGGATTGGGGTGTACCGAGAGCGCAAGATGGGGGGCGCATCCCGCAAGCGGCCCCGCGAGCGCCGCCGTGAGCAGCAATCGTCTCACGAGGCGCGACCGCCCTCCACGCTGCGCCCTATCATGAGGCGCTGGCTCACGCCGAGACCGCTCGCGATCCACACGAGGTCGACCAGAAGGAAGTTCGTCACCAGCGAGCTCCCACCGTACGAGATGAAGGGCAGCGTGATCCCCGTCAACGGGAGGAGGCGCACTACGCCGCCGACGATGACGAAGATCTGGAGTCCCAGCATGGATGCCAGCCCCAGCACGAGCAGCTTCGAATAGAGATCGGGGCGGCGGCGTGCGACGCCGAAGGCTCGCGAGATCAGCACTGCGTAGAGCGCCAGGAGGATGCAGGCGCCGAGCAGACCCGCCTCTTCGCTCCACGCCGCGTAAATGTAGTCTGTGGCGACGTCGGGGATGGCGGGATGGCCCAAGCGCAGCCCGGTGCCGAAGAGCCCGCCTGCCGCCAGCGAGAAGAGCGCCATGAGCGCTTGGTAGCCGCTTCCCAGCGGATCGGCGAAGGGATGGAGCCAGACGTCGATGCGCACGCGCACGTATGCGAAGGAGCGTGCCGCCACGATGGCCGCGCCGGCGAAGACGGCCATGCTGCCCGCCACGAGGTCGACACGCCGCGTCGCAGCATAGAGCATAGCGGTGAAGACGCCGAGGAAGAGCACCGCCATGCCGACGTCATGCTGCAGCACGAGAATGGCCATCGCACTTCCCCAGCCCAAGAAGAGCGGACCGAGGTAGCGCAGATTCGCGCGCAGCCGCCACGGTGCCGCCTGCGCGATGACTTCTCCCGCCTCCGCCAAATACGCCGCCAAGAAGAACACCAGGAAGAGTTTGATCAGCTCCACGGGCTGGAACGAGACGCCTGCGAAACGTAGCCAGAGCTTCGCGCCGTTGACTTCGGTTCCGGCGATCTCGACGATTGCGAACAGCGCGATCGAGAGCAGCACCCACAGGTACTTCACCCGCGCCCAGCGCCGGTAACTTTCCAATAGCGGACGCAGCAAAACCAGCAAGGCGAGCGAGGCCACCATGCCGAGCTCCTGACGGCGGCCCAGCTCCGGCGAGAGCCGCGCGACCTCCATCAGCCCAACGCCCGCCACCAGCACGGCAAGCGCCGGCAGCACATCGTCGCGATCGTCGCCGGCGGGCTGGATCCCCACCCAGAGCAGAGCCAGCACGGCCGCAACGGCCAGCGGCGGCCGCCAAAGCGCATCGGGCGGCAGGATCGTCAACGCAAAAGCGTCGACGCCGAGCGCCGCGATCATCGGGAGGATCCGCCGCGCGAGACTACTTGGCCGTAAGCCGCTCAACGATACGATCGGCCTGCTCCTCCGAGCCGACCGATGCCGCCTCGAGCGTTGTCAACGTCTGTGCCTGCAGACGATCTGCCTGCACGCCGTATACCTTCAGCACGCGCCATGCATGCACGCCGAAGATGTCGGTGGGGTAACCTTGTGCTAGCGCCACGTGCCCGTGGACCACCGTGAAGTAGTCGTGCGACGAGAGCAAGCGGAAGGAGATCACGGTCAGCAGCAGCAGCCAGATCAGCGCCAATGATGCCATGACGCGCGAGAGATTGAACGAGAGCGGCTGCGGGCCCTGCGCGGAGGGCTGGGTATGCAGGTTGAGCTGACGCCCCAAGAGAGCGGTCCCGTTGTCTGCGCCGCCGCGGCTGCGCGCGAGCACCGCCAAGCGATGCACCGCGTCCGCCGCGTTCGCGTGCCCTTGGAGAGCCGCACGGATCTCCTCCTCGGAGACGAACTTGTGGATGCCGTCCGTGCACAGCAGCAGCTGATCGTCGGGTGTGAGCTCGAAGTGGACGACCGATGCCTCCAGTGCCGGCTGAGTTCCCAACGTGCGCGTGAGCAGCGCGCAGGGTGCCTGCTCTCCGGCACCGCCGTGCGGGACCAGATCGGCGAAGAGCGAGTCGTCGACGGTCAAGCGGCGCAGCGAATTACCGCGCAGGATGTAGGCACGTGCATCCCCGGCGTGCGCCACGTAGGCATGCGATCCCACGATCAGAACCAGCGTCAGCGCCGCGCCGCCGGCGACGAAATCCTCGTGCGATCCGCTTTGCGCGTAGAGGCGGCCGTTGGCGTGGCGCAACGCGGCCAAGAGCGTCTGGCGCAGCTCGGGAATGGAGAGCGAGCGCGACAGATAGGAGCCGCGCATATGGCGGCGGAGATATTCGCGGACGAGCGCCAAACTGAGAGCCGCTGGACCTGCTCCGCCGCTGGCGATGCGTCCAAATCCGTCGGCGACGGCTAAGAGCGTGGCACCAGGGGTGATCCCCTCCGAGACATAGGCGTCGTCGTTGTTGCGCCGGCGGGACCCTAGCTCGGAGCTAACCGCTACTTCCACGGTTCCATCCCCACGAACTCCACGGCCGAAGCGCCCATCTCGATGCGATCGCCGGGCCGCAGCTCCGTCGGATGCTCGATCTGCTGCCCGTTGACGTAGGTACCATTCCGGCTTCCCACATCTTCTACCCATGCTTGGGCGCCGCGCCGTACGACGCGCGCGTGGCTTCTGCTCACGCGCGGATCCTCCAAGACGACTGCGTGCTCGTGCCAGCGGCCGATGATCGCCTCGTCGCGCGCGCGAACGCTACGGCCATCGTTGAGCACGCGAAAAACCAATGCTGCGGATCCGCGCGGAACCCGGGGGGGCCGGGCGAGAGCCGCATAGGCCGTGAAAGCGCCGAGCGCACCGAGCAATTCGAGGGTCTGTTCGCGCAGCAGCTCGGGGATCACGATCCGGACGGCGCCTCTTCGACCGCGAGCAAGGTGTCCCCTAGCTCGACGAGGTTCCCCGGCCGGAGCGGTGCCCGATCCACGCGCTGCCCATTGACGATCGTGCCGTTGCGCGATTGGAGGTCGACGATCTCCCAGCCACCATCCACGCACTCCGCACGCGCGTGGCGGCGCGAGACCCGCGGATCGAGCAGCACGAGGTCGCAGGAGACGTCGCGCCCGATCGTACCGCCCCGGTCGAGCGGGAGGCGCCCACCCGCGGGAAGGCCCCGGCGGACGACCAGCACAGCTGCGGGTGCCGCCGCCTCGAGTTCGACGCCGACCGTTCCCGGTGCAGCGTCTGGATCGGCAACCAGCCGCACCTCGGGACGCTCGCGCAGCGGCGTGCCGAGCGTCGCCGCCATCTCCTCCGCCAACTCGCGCCAGCGCTCGATCAGTTCGGCGCGATGAGGGGCCAAGCGCTCGAAGTCGCCGTTGGCGATGCGCACGATGAACAGGCGCGGAACGGGCGTCCCGCGCTCTCCCAAGGCATACGCTTCGAGCGCTGCGGCCATCTTGCGCGCGACTTCCGCCGGCTGGATCTCGCTAGGAAAGGCCGCGGCGAAGACGCGCTCGACAAACGCGGCGCATGCCTCTTCGAGCCGGGCCAAGTAGCTCACACGGCTCCCTTACGCGGCGCCGGGGGGCGCCTCCCGCCGGATTCCCACGCCATTCAGCCTTTCGCTAGGACGGCCACGAAGAACCCATCGCGCCCCTCGAGCCCGGGGGGAATCAGCAGCCGGCGCTCCTCCGTGATCCCGGCGCAGTCCGCCACGGCGGCGAGTACGCCCTCGCCCTCCCGCGGATCGGTCGAGCAGACCGCATAGACCAGACGTCCTCCCTGCGCGAGCGCGTCGACGGCCCGCACGAGCAGGCCGCGCTGGACTTCAGCCAAGCGAGCCGGGTCCTCCGGGCGCTTGCGCCAGCGCGCCTCGGGCGCCCGCCCGAGGATTCCCAAACCAGAGCATGGCGCGTCGAGCAGGATGCGATCCGCCGCGCGCAGGCTCTCGGGCCAAGGCGCGATCAGGTCTGCATCGACGGCGCGGATGCACGTGACCCCAGCTTGGCCGGCTGCCTCGGAGAGCGCTGCAAGGCGCCCGGCGTGGTTATCGACCGCCCAGAGCTCGCCGCGGTCCTCCATCAGCGCCGCTAGCTGGAGACTCTTATGGCCGCGGCCGCAGCAGAGATCGAGGACCCGCTGCCCCGGCAGCGGCGCCAGCAGGTGGGCCGGCAGCGCCGCAGTCTCGCCTTGCAGGCTCCAGCGTCCCGGCTCCGCGAGCTCGAGCGAGCGCGGGAAGCGCGCCCCCGCGGGAAGCAGCACCGTCGGTACCAAGGTCGAAATCGCGCTGTCGAATCCGCGCTGCAGCAGCAGTTCGCGCGCTTCGTCGACCGTACCGCGCAGGGTGTTGACGCGCAGCGCGCCGCGCGCCGGGCGATTGCAGCTCTCCAAGATCTCGACGAGCTGCGCACCGAAGCGCTCGCGCCAGGCGCGCACGATCCACGTAGGGTAGGAGTAGACAACGGCGAGATACTCGTCCTCGTCGGCAAAGGCCTCGGGATTCGGCGGCTCCGGCCGCTCGCGCTGGATGCGCCGCAGCACGGCGTTGACCAGCCCTGCCGTTCCCCGATGACCCAGGCGCCGCGCAATGTTGACCGTTTCGAAGACCGCGGCGTGCTCCGCGATGCCGTCGGCCAACAGCAGCTGGAAGGCGCCCAGGAAGAGCAGCTCGCGGATCGGCTCCGGCAGCGTGTGAAGCCGCTCTTGAACGTAGGGCCGCAGATACCACTCCAGAAGGCGGCGCATCTTCACGGTGCCATAGGCGAGCTCGGTGGCCTGCGCGATGTCGCGTTGGGGAAGCTCCGCGCGCGATGCGCGATACTCCAGACTCTCCTGCGCCCCGCGCTGCGCGGAACCGAAGACGTCGCGCAGCACGTGCAGCGCCAGCTCGCGGGCGGTGCCCGCCTTAATCGAAGCGGGGATATGCTTGGCCATGGCACCACCGCACGAGAATCGTGCGTCCGAAATCGGCGCCGCTCATCGCGCCCTTGTCTTGAGGAACCACGCGCTGCAGCGCGACGATGCCGCCGCCGGCGGCGGCGACGTGGAGCTCGTCACCCATCGTACCGACCACGGTGCCGGGGGCGCTGGTGACGACTCCTCGCTCTTCTACCACGCGCGCGCGCAGACACTTGAGGTGATACCCGCCGATCGTCGTGCGCGCCCCCGGCTGCGGCGCGAAGGCACGCACCCGATCGACGATGCGCCGCGGCGTCTCGCTCCAGCGCAGGCGTTGATCGTCCTTGGTCAGCGGGCGCGTGAGGGTGCGCGCCGCCTCCGCATCGTCCCCCGCTTGCGCATGCGCCGGCGCGCGCCCACCGCTCGCCAGCGCGAGCGCCTCCACGAGCAGCGCGGCGCCGCGCGCGGCGAGGCGATCGTGGAGCGCACCGTAGTCTTCATCCGCACCGATGGGCGTGCGTTCCTGGACGACGATCGCACCGGTATCCATGCCCGCATCCATCAAGAAGATCGTCACTCCCGTTTCACGAGCACCGTCGAGCAATGCGCTCTGCAACGGCGTTGATCCGCGGTACAGCGGCAATAGCGAAGGATGGACGTTGAAAGCGCCGCGCGGTGGAATGGCGAGCAGCTCGGCCGGAAGGATGCGGCCGTAGGATGCGACGGCGAAGGCGTCGGGGGCGAGCGCCCGGGCGTCCGCTGCGAAGGCCTTCAACGCAACAGGCTCGAGCACGCGCAGGTTATGCGCCAGCGCTGCCTCTTTCACGGGCGTGGGCCGCGTGCGCTGACCGCGCCCCGCGGGGCGATCGGGCTGGGTGACGACGCCGACGACGTCGTGCGCTCGAACGCACGCCTGCAAAGCAGGTAACGCGAACGGCGAACTGCCGAAGAAGATCAGGCGCAGCGGGCGGCCTAACGCACGGCGGACTGCGCGTCGACGCGCCGGTCGTAGGCCACGCCGCCTTCGTCGGCGGCGGCCTGCTCAGCCTCGCTCTCGGCTGGCCGCACGTTCGTCGCTTTGTCCGTATAGAGCACGCCGTTGAGGTGGTCCAGCTCGTGCTGGAAGCAGCGCGCCAACAGCCCCGTCGCGTTCACGCGCCGGCGCCGCCCATGGCGATCGAGCCCGCTCATGGTGACCTTCGCGAAACGCTGCACGTCGCCGACCATCCCCGGCACCGAGAGACATCCCTCCAGCGAGACGACTTCGCCTTCGCCGTCGGTGATCTTCGGATTGATGAAGACGTAGGGCTCGCTCTCCTCGTCCTGGAGATCGACCACGATCAAGCGTTTGCTGACGTCAACCTGCGGCGCGGCCAACCCGATGCCCGGCGCCTCGTACATGGTGTGGAACATGTCGTCGATGAGCTGCTGGAACGCCGGTTGACGGATCTCGGTCTCCACGACTTTCTTGGCCACCTTGCGAAGCGAGGGATGACCATCGGTCACGATTGTGAGAAGAAAGGGCTTACCCATGGCATCCCCATTGTACCGCAGGGGTCAAATGAGCGAGATCAGATTGACGCTCACGCGGCGCTTGCCACGGCGGTGCTTGCGACATTTCTCCGCCACGCTCGCACGTACGGGGCACTCTCCTCCGGGGGACGTTCCCTCGCGCGCGCTCCTGCGCGCTCGGTCACCTCGGCTGCAGCGCCGCTCCGGCCATCCAGGCCTCCCGCGGCGCCTTGACGCCCCCTTCGGAGAGCGCCCCGCACGCGCTCGCTGCAGCTCCTTGCGCGAGGAATGGCCACGCTCGCTGACTCCGGGCAACGAGCCGCAGCCGCTAGCGGCGGGGCGTGCGACGTCTTTCCCGAGGGGGCTCTGAGGCGCGCGCGGAGCCAGGATGGCGAGAGCGCGCGCGAAGGCAGCAGGAGCGGTGCAGGACAGCACCGCGACGCGCGGCCCCGAGGGAGAGACGTCGCACGCCCCGCCGCCAGCGAGCGTTGATGGCAGGGAGCGAGATTAGAGGATGTAGTTCGAGAGATCGACGTTGGCGGCGATCTTCGCAAGTTTCTCGCGCACGTAGGCGGCGTCGATCGTGACTTCTCCGGCGGACTCGGGGGCTTCGAAGCTCACTTCTTCCAGCAGGCGCTCGAGCACGGTGTGCAGGCGGCGCGCGCCGATGTTCTCGGTCTGCTCGTTGACTTCCATCGCGATCTGCGCCAACGCCTCGATCCCGTCGGCTGCGAAGGAGAGATTGACGCCTTCGACGCCTAGGAGCGCACGGTATTGTTCGGTCAAGGCATTCTTCGGCTGCGTGAGGATCGTTTTGAAATCCTCGACGCCTAGCGACGAGAGCTCGACGCGCAACGGGAAGCGGCCCTGGAGCTCGGGGATCAGATCGGATGGCTTGTTCACGTGGAAGGCACCCGCCGCGATGAAGAGGATGTGGTCCGTCTTCACGGCGCCGTGCTTGGTGTTCACGGTAGAGCCTTCGACGATCGGAAGGATGTCGCGCTGGACGCCCTCGCGTGACACGTCGGGCCCGCGCGATCCTTCGCGGCCGGCGACTTTATCGATTTCGTCGATGAAGACGATGCCGTGTTCCTGCACGCGGCGGATGGCCTCACGCTTGACGGCATCTTGATCGATGAGCTTGCGGGCCTCCTCCTCCGCGAAGACGCGTCTGGCTTCGGGAACGGTCACGCGCTTCTTGACGTGCTTCTTCGGCAAGAGACCGCCGAGCATCTCGGACATGTCCATGCCCTGTGCCTCCATGCCCGGAATACCGCCGAGCATCAGCCCGGGGGCGGCGCTCTCCTCGACGTCGATCTCCACCAGCCGAACGTCGTAGAAGCCGCGCTCGAGCTCGGCGCGCACGCGGTCGCGAACTTCGCGCACCTCGGGTCCGGGAGGAGGCGGCGGCGGCTGAGGCTGCTGCTGCGGCATCGCGCCGCCGAAGATCGAGCCCAAAGCGTGGAACGGGTTGGCGATGCCGCTCTGCCGCGGCGCCGTCTCCGGCGCCAGCACGTCGATGAGTCGCTCGACGGCCTGATGATCCGCGGCTTCGCGCACCTCCTCGGTTCGCTCTTCGCGCACCATGCGGATGCCCGCCTCGACCAAGTCACGAATCATCGACTCGACGTCGCGGCCGACGTAGCCGACCTCCGTGTACTTGGTAGCCTCCACCTTGAGGAACGGCGCCCCGGCCAGCCCCGCAAGCCGGCGCGCGATCTCCGTCTTGCCGACGCCCGTGGGACCGATCATGAGAATGTTCTTGGGGATGATCTCCTCGCGCATCACCTCGGGGAGGCGCGAGCGGCGATAGCGGTTGCGCAGCGCGATGGCCACCGCTCGTTTGGCCGCACCCTGACCGACGATGTACTTGTCGAGCTCGGCGACGATCTGGTGCGGCGTGAGCTTCGCCATGTCTTCGATCAGGGTTGCCACGCTTAGATGACCTCCAGGGTGATCTCGGAGTTCGTGTAGATGCAAATCCCTGCCGCGATACTCAGCGCCTCGCGCGCGATCGCCTCCGCTTCGAGCTCCGTGTGGCGCAGCAGGGCCTGCGCCGCCGCTTGCGCGTAAGGGCCGCCGCTGCCGATGGCCGCCAGCCCGCCTTCAGGCTCAATGACGTCACCGGTACCGCTGAGGACCAAGAGATGCTCCGGGGTACCTACCAAGAGCAGCGCTTCTAGGCGCCGCAACACGCGGTCAGTACGCCAATCCTTGGCCAGCTCCACGGCGGCGCGCACGACGTTGTCCTTGTACTCGCCCAGCTTGCTTTCGAACTTCTCCAGCAGCGTGATGCCGTCGGCGGCGCTTCCAGCGAAGCCGGCCAGGACGTTACCGGTGGTCAGCCGGCGTACTTTGCGGGCACCATGCTTCATCACCGTGTTACCGACCGTGACCTGTCCGTCGCCGGCCATGGCTAGCTTCCCGTTGCGGCGCACGGCGACGATGGTGGTGCTGCGAATTTTCACACTCACTCCGCTTCGCTCCGTTCGCGCGAGCCCATGCCTTGAAATGTTCCGGGCCACTCGGCCCGGGCTGTACCCATACTCATACGGCCGCTTCATACCCCGCGCCGCGCCCAAGAGTTTCGCGCAGCCGCTCCACCTCCGCGAGCGCGCGCGCGGCCAGCCGGCGACGACGCTCCCGTTTCTCCCGCGTCTCGAGCTCCGGCTCGAGCGGGGCGACGTTGGCCCAGGTGATGTTCGATGGCTGGAAGTCCTCGCTGGTTGCGTCTTGCAGGTAGGCGATGATGCAGCCGAGCATGGTGGTCGGCGCAAGATCCAACGGCAACTCTCCGCGGATGGCGCGCGCCGCCTCGAGACCTGCGATCGCCCCGCTCCCCGCAGCCTCGACGTACCCCTCGACGCCGGTGATCTGCCCCGCGAACCTGATGCCAGGGTGATCGCGCAGGCTGAGGTGACGGTCCAGTAGCCGCGGACTTTGAATGAACGTGTTGCGGTGCATGACGCCCAGGCGCAGCCACTCGGCCTGCTCGAGCCCCGGAAGGCGCCCGAAGGCCTCGCGTTGCGCGGGCCACGAGAGGCGCGTCTGGAAACCGACGAGATTGTAGGCCGTCCCGGCAGCGTTCTCCTTACGCAGCTGTACCACGGCGTGCGGCGTCTTGCCCGTGCGCGGATCCCGCAAACCCACGGGCTTGAGCGGGCCGTAACGCAACGTCTCCACTCCGCGGTCGGCCATCACTTCGACGGGCAGGCAGCCTTCGAAGAACGGCGCGCGGCCGCCGGCGGCATCGCGCTCGAATTCTTTGGGCTCGTGCCGCGGCAGCGTACGCAAGTCCTCGACCAAGCGCAGATACTGCTCCTCGTCCAACGGAATATTGAGGTAGTCGTCGCCGCCTTTCCCGTAGCGGGATGCTGCGTAGAGGCGCTCCATCGCGATCGAGTCGGCAGCGACGATCGGCGAGGCGGCATCGTAGTAGTGAAGTCTCCCTCCGACGAGGCGGTCGATCTCCGCGGCCAGCGCCTCCGAGGCCAACGGACCGCAAGCGATGATCGTGGGCCGCGAAGCGTCGATGGCGGTAACCTCCTCACGCCGGATCTCGATCGAGGGGTGCGCGCCGACACGCTCGGTCACCAGCGCCGCGAAGCGCTCGCGGTCGACGGCCAGGGCTCCCCCCGCCGGGACCGCCGCATCGCGTGCGCTGCGCACGATCACCGAGTCCAGACGCGCCAGCTCCTCTTTGAGCAGACCGACAGCGTTCTCGAGCGCCGCGCCGCGCAGCGAGTTCGAGCAGACCAGCTCCGCCAAGCGGTCCGTGTGGTGTGCAGGGGTCATGCGCACCGGGCGCATCTCGGCGAGCGTCACGCGCACGCCTTGCTGGGCGGCCTGCCAGGCGGCTTCACAGCCGGCAAGCCCGCCGCCTACGACCAGTAATTGGGATTCCATCGCGCAGGCCTTCTACCCCGCGCCGACCTCCTCCGGCTCACTCGGCTCACCGGCCTGCGACACTTCGTGCTCCGCGTTAGCGGCACAGAGCGTCACTGCGCCGCCGCGCCGCTGCTTGACCACCAGATGGCCGTTGCAGGTTGGGCAGCGCCCGGGAATCACGCGGTCCCATGAGACGAAGTCGCACTGCGGGTAGTTGGCGCAGCCGAAGAACGTGCGTCCGCGCTTGGAGCGCCGTTCGACGACCTTGCCGCCGTCTTTCGGACAATCGGCTCCCGTCTCTTTGAGCAGCGGGCGCGTCGTCTTGCACTCCGGGTAACCGCTGCACGAGATGAAGCGGCCGAAGCGCCCGGTCTTGATGACCATCGGGCGACCGCAGGTGGGGCAGATCTCGTCCGTCGGCTCGTCCTCGATCTTCAGGCGAGGCAGCCGCTCTTCGGCCGTGGCCAACGCCGTCGCGAACGGACCGTAGAACTGCCGGAGCAGTTCCACCCAGTCCTGACGCCCATCGGCAACCTTGTCGAGCCGATCCTCCATCGACGCCGTGAAGTTCAAGTCCATGACGTCTTTGAAGTGCTCAGCAAGCAGGTCGGTCACGGCGAAGCCCAGCTCGGTCGGCTGAAAGCGGCGATCGCTCTGCTCGACATAGTTGCGCGCTTGAATGGTCTCGACGATCGCCGAGTAGGTGGACGGGCGTCCGATGCCCTTTTCCTCCAACGCCTTGACGAGCGTAGCCTCGGTGAAGCGCGGCGGCGGTTCGGTGAAGTGCTGCTTGGGATCCAGCCGCTGAAGGTCGAGTTGCTGCCCTTCCTCGAGTGGAGGCAGCGGGATGCGCTTGCCCTTGGCACCGGCGGCCTCGGCCTCCTCGCCCTCGTCGTCGCGCCCTTCTTCATAGACTTTGGTGTAGCCGGCAAACTTCAACACGCTGCCGGTGGCGCGGAAGACGCAGCGGCCCGCCTCGATCTCGGCAGTCGTCTGATCGAAGACGGCTGGGGTCATCTGCGAGGCCACGAAGCGCTCCCAAATCAGTTTGTAGAGCCGCAGCTCGTCGCGCTTGAGGAACGGTGCCACGCTCTCCGGCGTGCGAGCGATGCTGGTGGGGCGGATCGCCTCGTGGGCATCTTGGGCACCCTCGCGCACCTTGTACACCTTGCCGCCGTGATAGGTCTCGCCATAACGCTCGACGACGAAGTCGCGCGCAGCCTGCTGCGCCTGCTCGGAGATGCGGGTCGAGTCGGTACGCATGTAGGTGATGAGGCCGACCGTCCCGTCCTTGCCGAGGTCGACGCCCTCGTAGAGCCCCTGGGCGATCTGCATCGTGCGGCGCACCCGTAAGCGCAGCTTGCGCGAGGCCTCCTGCTGCAAGGTCGACGTGGTGAACGGCGGCGCTGCATGACGCCGCTGCTCGCGCTTGCGCACCGAGCGAACGCGGTAGGCGGCACCCTCCAGCTCGCACAGGACGGCGTCGGCCTGCTCCTGGGTGACGATCGCTGCCTTCTCGGCGCCGATCTGCGCCAGCTCGGCCGGAAAGACCGGCGGCGTGCCGGGCCGTTCGAGGTGCGCGGTCAGCGTCCAGTACTCCTCGGGAACGAAGGCGCGGATCTCGCGTTCGCGGTCGACGATCAGCTTGACGGTCACCGACTGCACACGCCCTGCCGAGAGGCCGGCGCGCACTTTGGCCCACAGCAGCGGCGAGATCTTGTATCCGACCAGGCGATCGAGAATGCGCCGCGCTTGTTGGGCGTCGACTCGATTACGGTCGATCTCGTGCGGATGCTTGATGGCCTCGAGGGCGGCCTCTTTGGTGATCTCGTGGAGCTCGATGCGCTTGGGATGCGGGAGCTTCAGGATCTCCGCGAGGTGCCAGGCGATCGCCTCTCCTTCGCGATCGGGGTCGGTCGCTAGATAGACCTCGGCCGCATCCTTGGCGGCAGACCGCAGCTCCTTGATGACGTCGCCCTTACCCTTGATAGTGACGTACTTCGGGGTGAAGTCATGCTCGACGTCTACCCCCAGCGTGCTCTTGGGCAGATCGCGAATATGGCCAACGGACGCTTTGACCACATAGCGCGCTGGGAGAAACTTCTTGATGGTCCGCGCTTTGGCGGGGGACTCGACGATGATGAGGGACTTTGCCACGTGGGCCTCCGGACGGGTAAACGCCCTTAGTATACGTCCGCCGTCAACCCGTCGTCCAGCGAGCACCCGATATCGCGCGCTCCCGCGCGCGCCCTCGCGCGTGCAGCGAGCGCGCGAAGGCGCATGACTTCAAAAAAAGAGGTAAATTGCACTCTTGAGAGCGAACGCGCAGCAGTAATCGGCGTTGATCGACGCGAACGTGCGTCATCAATCGAATGATCGGCGGTTCAAACTGGGC
>SCQY01000068.1 GCA_004298665.1 bacterium
GCGGTGGTGGAAGGGCGCTCGATCGCGTCGAACTTCTCGCTCTTCGTGGTCTACGCGCGCACGCCGGCCAGCGTAGACGTCTCGCAGACCGCCGTCGACGCCCCCGCGCCGCACGCCATGTCGCTGGACGAAGTCGACGCATACATTCGCCGCGAGTTCGGGCGCAAGCTGGTGGTGGCGGGCGCCTGCGTGGGTACCGACGCCCACACGGTAGGTATCGACGCCATCATGAACATGAAGGGCTGCCACGGGGACTACGGCTTGGAGCGCTACCGCGAGCTGGAGGCCTACAACTTGGGGTCCCAAGTCTCCGCGGAGGAGTTCGTGCGCTTCGCGCAGGAACGCCGCGTGGACGTTCTGCTGGCTTCGCGGGTGGTGACGCAGAAGGGTTCCGACGTTCGTACCTTCGCGGCGTTGGCCGAGCTCGTGGAAGCCGAAGGGCTGCGCGAGCGCGTGGTGCTGATCTGCGGCGGCCCGCGCGTG
Organism: bacterium; assembly: GCA_004298665.1. GTDB lineage: Bacteria > Vulcanimicrobiota > Vulcanimicrobiia > Vulcanimicrobiales > SCRA01 > SCRA01. Next base: position 484 of record SCQY01000068.1, read on the forward strand.
ACCAGCGTGTTGGCACAGGAGCTGGGGTTCGACGCTGGGTTCGGACGCGGCACGCTGCCCAGCGAAGTGGCGACGTTCTTCGTCCATCGCTTGAGGGAGAAGCTGTCGTATGCCCGAGTCTGAGGAGATGCTCCTCGCCTCTAAGCCCGTCTCCGCCTCTCAGATCATCTACGGTCAGCTCATGGAGCCTCCGCAGGCCAACGTCTACGGCACGGTGCACGGCGGCGAGATCATGAAGCTGGTCGACACGGCGGGCGGTGCCGCGGCGATCAAGCACTCCGGGCGCATCTGCGTCACCGCTTCCGTGGATCGCATGGATTTCATCGCGCCCGTGCACGTGGGAGACTTCCTGCACGTTCGCGCGAGCGTGAATTACGTGCACCGTACTTCGATGGAGGTGGGGGTGCGCATCGATGCGGAGGAGCTGGTCACCGGCAAGAAACGTCATGTGGCCTCCGCGTACCTGATCATGGTGGCGCTCGACGAAGCGGGGCGGCGCATGGCGGTGCCTGCGCTGATCGCCGAAAGCAGCGCGGAGCGGCGCAGGATGGAGGCGGCCGCGGAGCGATATCGTCTCCGTCAGGAGCTGCGCGTGCGCGCGGCGCGCTAGGAGGTCTTCCCAACCCATGGCAGAGTTCACCGCCACCGACGTCGGGCTGGGCGCGAGCAAGCTCGTGGTGCCGCAGGTCTTCGGCGACCCGCGCGGCTACCTCTTCGAGAGCTACAACGAGCCGAAGTACCGTGCGCTGGGGATCGAGCACACTTGGCCGCAGGATACGGTCTCCGTTTCGCGGCGCGGCGTGCTGCGCGGTCTGCACTGCGACCCGCAGATGGCCAAGCTGGTGCAGGTGCTCCACGGCGCCGTCTACGACGTGTTCGTCGACATGCGCGCGGACTCGCCCACCTGCCGGCAGTGGCAGGGCGTGGAGCTCTCGGACCGTTTCCAGCAGCAGCTCTACGTGCCGCCGGGCTTTGCCCACGGCTTCCTGGCGCTGGAAGAGGGGACCGTCTTCCACTACAAGTTCAGCATGACGTGGGATCCGGCGCGCGAGATCGGCCTGCGCTGGGACGATCCCGCGCTGAAGATCGTCTGGCCGTTGGA
>SCQY01000006.1 GCA_004298665.1 bacterium
ACTTCCACGGTAACGTGCGTTCCCGGCGCAGCGGCCGCCTTGGCGACCAACGCCGTGCCGATGTTGGCGCCCACGGTTGGCGAGGGGGCACCGGAGCGGATCTCGCCGATCGGCAGCTCCTCGTACTTGACCGCATAGCCTTCGCGCAGCGGCGGCCCCTGGGCGGACTTCACGCCGACGATGCGCGCGTACTGATCGGCCTGCGCCTGACGCTGCAGCGGCTCCTTGCCGACGAACGATGGCTTATCGAACTTCACGGCCCACGCCAACCCCGCTTGAATCGGCGTGATCTCCTCGGTCAGCTCGTGACCGTAGAGCGGCATCCCCGCCTCCAGCCGCAGCAGGTCGCGCGCACCCAGGCCGCAAGCCGCTACGCCTTGCGCTCGCCCCGCTTCGAGCAGCGCGCGCCAGATCGGCACCGCCGCCTCGCCGTCGACGAAGATCTCGAAGCCGTCCTCGCCCGTATATCCCGTACGCGCGACGATCGCGGGGGCGCCGTCCACCACGCACTCGATGCAGGAATAGTACTTCAGGCCCGCCACATCCACGTCGACGTACGGCGCCAATAAGCTCGCAGAAAGCGGCCCTTGCATGGCGATGTTGGCGTTGGGCCCGTGCTTGGAGACGAACTCCACGCTCGCTGGGAGCCGCGACGTGAGATACTCCAGCATCTTGGGCGCATTGCCCGCGTTGACGACCACCATCCAGCGCGTTTCGTCGAGACGATAGATGATGACGTCGTCGTGGGCACCGCCGCGCTCGTTGGTGAAGATGTTGTAGCGCGCCTGCAGCGGCTTCATCGTCGCCACCTTGTTGACGGTGAGCTCGTCCAGCCACGCCGCCACGTCAGCGCCGGTGAAGAAATACTGCGCCATATGCGAGAGATCGAAGAGCCCGGCGCGCTTGCGCACGGCGTCATGCTCCTTGAGAATACTCTCGTACTGCACGGGCATCGAGAAGCCGCCGAAGGGAACCATGCGGCCGCCCAGCGCGCGGTGCTCGTCGAATAAGACGGTGTGCCTCTCGGCGGACTCGTTCACCATTGCGGCGGCCTCTTTCGTGCTGCTGACGGAGGTGCCTGCCGCTGCAAAGGGGGAGACGCGCAGCCTACGGAATCCGCGCGCCATGCCCAAGCCCATCGACGACCCTATCGCGCGCTACGATCAGCGCCGAAGCCACTACCTTACGCTCCTGGACCTCAAGCTGGAATCCATCGGTGACGGGCGCGCCGTGATGCGCATGCCGTTCCGGGACGAGATCACCAACGGTACGGGCGCCGTGCACGGCGGGGCGATCACCAGTCTCTGCGACACCTGCTTCTACATGGCGCTGGCCTCGATTTACGGCGAGGAGCAGGAGACGACGACCGCCAGTCTGCACATCGCCTTCCTCGCGCCGGCGCTGCCGCCGCACGACCTCGTCGCAGAGGCGCACGTGCTCAAAGCCGGCCGCCGCATCGTCTACGGCGAAGTCAGCGTGCACAGCGGCGAGAAGATGGTCGCCCACGCGACGCTCAACTTCCTCAACACTCCAC
>SCQY01000069.1 GCA_004298665.1 bacterium
AGGCAGCACGCTCAACGGCGCGACGACGGTCTCCTGCTGCGTGCCGCGGGCATACGTGGCGACGATGGTGAAACGCGTCGGCACCGCCACGGCCGGTACCTCGAGCGCCACGCGCTTGACGCCGGAGCCGACATCCTCGCCATCGACCTCGCGGTTATCGTCGGAGACGAGCGCGAGATGGAGGTCGGGCTCATTGCGGAGCACGGAGACGTGCAATGGACCGCCGCCGCGCACGACGCTGGAACCCAGCGCGAACGGGGCGCCCGGAGGCACGGCGCTCTCGGCACGATCGACTAGAGCCGCCGCCGGCGGCGGAAAGAGCGAGATCGCGCTGTTCGCGCGCGACGTGCCGCGCGTGACGGTGAAGCTCAACGATAGATCGCTGCGCTCTTGCGTCCGCGGTACGTCGAACACGGTATGGCCGTTCCTGCTGAAGGCGCTCTCGTCGAGCAGGCGGCCAGTGCGATCGGTCACGCGCAGCACGCCTTCCCCTCCGATGGCGCGGTAGTCGGCAATGATACGCTGCCCGCTGGGCGTCTCGACGCGACGCGCGGAGAAGTCCAGGATCTGCGCCGGCGCGATGGGGTGAGGGGCGACGGCAATGGGCGCTCTCGAGACCTGCGCCACCTGTTGGACTTGCGCGCGCAGCGCATCAACGTCGGCGGCAAGCGCCGCAATCCGCGGCCTCTCCCAGAGCCACCACGCTCCGAACGCGATAACGAGCACGCATGCCGAGGCCAGCGCCAAGACCACGGCCAATGCAGCGCCGCCGGATCCGGCGGAGGGGGGCGGGGCGAAAAGCGTGAGATGCGTGCCCGGGGCGTCGAGCTCGACGAGTGCCCGCTCGAAGCGCCCGCTCTCGGGCGTGGGAATATCCAGCTCCATCGCCACCGCGGACGCTGCCGGCACCTGCAGCTCGACCCAGGAGATCGCTTCATGGCCGCGGCGCCCGCCGACAACGTAGGCGCGTGACGAGAGGTCGTGCCCCGTCTCGTTGACCACACGCAGCTCGTAGGCAGCGGAGCGCCTGCGCCGATGCAGCGCAAGCGGAACGAGCGTCGCGCTGACGTGCCCCGCAGGCAGCTGGAGCTGGGCGCGTCCGCCGGCGCGCACGAGAGCGGGAAGAGACGGAGCCGCGTTATCCACTGCTACATCTCAAAGCATCGGCGGAGCACGGCGGCGTTACGAGACCGCACGGCGCGAGCGTGACGTGCGCCACACTCGAGCGGCCATGAATTTACCGCACCACTGGCCGCCGCCGCGAGCTGAGCACCCCGGAGTCGAAGCCGGCGACGCTGAGGCCGCCGTCGAAGCGCGCGTGCTCGACTTTCATGCAGCGGTCGACGACCACGTCGAGGCCGGCCTCCTCGGCCAGACGGATCGCTTCCTCGTTGATCACGCCGTACTGGAACCAGACGGCTTTTGCACCGACCGCGATCGCCTCGCGGACGACCTGCGGACAATCCAGCGGCTTGCGGAAGACGTCGACGATGTCCGGCGCGCCGTGTTCACGCGCGTAGGCTTCGAGCGTCGGGAAGCACTGCCTGCCATCGATCTCCCCATAGCCTGGATTGATCGGCGATACATCGAAGCCATGCGTCTGGAGATAACGGAAGACGAAGTAGCTGGGGCGCAGCGTGTTGGCGCTCGCTCCAACCATCGCCACACGCCGGCTGCGATCGAGCAGATCGCGCCGCTTCAACGGAGTTTCTAATCTCACGCTCCCACCTCGCTTGCCGTGGCGCTCTGGGCGGCCGCCAACCCCTGCTCGAGATCCCAGAGCAGATCGTCCACGTCTTCCAAACCTACCGAGAGGCGCACCATGTCGGGTGTGACGCCCCCCGCGGCCATCTCCTCGTCGGTGAGCTGCTGGTGCGTCGTGGACGCGGGATGGATCACCAGCGACTTGGCATCGCCGACGTTGGCTAGGTGGCTCCATAGTTCCAGCGCCTCGATGAAACGCGCGCCGGCCTCGCGCCCGCCGCGCAATCCGAAGGTGAAGATCGAGCCGGAGCCGCGCGGCAGGTAGCGCTGCGCAAGCGCACGATACGGGCTGGAGGGAAGCCCGGGATACTTTACCCACGCTACCGCCTCGTGGCCTTCGAGGAAGGCCGCCACGCGCTCGGCATTACGCACGTGCTCCTCCATGCGCAGCGCGAGCGTCTCCAGTCCCTGAATCAAGAGCCAGGCGTTCATCGGCGAAAGACACGCCCCTACGTCGCGCATCACTTCGGCGCGAGCGCGCATCAGGTAGGCGAACTCGCCGAACGTTTCGGCGAAATTCATGCCGTGGTAGCCGGGGCTCGGCGCGGCGACCAACGGGTGGCGCTGGCCCCACGGGAAGGTTCCCGACTCTACGATGACGCCGGCGATGGCGGTGCCGTGGCCACTGATGAACTTCGTGGCCGACTGGACGACGATGTCGGCGCCGTGCTCGATGGGGCGGCAGAGGTACGGCGTGGCAAACGTGTTGTCGACGACCAGCGGGATGCCGTGGGCATGGGCTGTGCCGGCCAGCGCCCGCAGATCGGCCACGTTGCCCAGCGGATTGCCGATCGTCTCGACATAGAGCGCCTTGGTGTTCTCGCGAATTGCGGCCTCCATGCCGCTGGGGTTGGACTCCGCCACGAAGGTAACGTCGATGCCCATGCGCTTGAGCGTCACCGCGAACTGCGTGATCGTGCCGCCGTAGAGGTTTGCCGAAGCGACGAGGTGATCGCCGGCTTGCGCCAGCGAAAGCACTGCGACGAGCTGCGCTGCCTGCCCCGACGCGGTCGCCACGGCTCCGAGACCGCCCTCAAGGTTGGCCATCTTCTCCTCAAAGGCGGCCACCGTCGGATTGGCGATGCGGCTATAGATGTTGCCGTAGGTTCGCAACGCGAAGAGCTCGGCGGCATGCTCGGTCGAATCGAAGACGAAGCTGGAACTGAAGTAGATGGGCTGCGCTCGCGAGCCCGTGGTGGGATCGGGCGGGGTCCCCGCATGGAGCGCGCGGGTACGAAAGCCAAAGGTACGATCGGCGGACATACAAGGCGTTTGTCGCCTGCGGCTGCGAAATCCTGGCTACGCCACCGTCATCCGGAGGATTCGATTCCGATGCACATCGTCTGCGTGGGCGCCGGCCTGATGGGCTCCCGCTTAGCTCTGCTCTCCGCCGCGCACGGCGTCGAGGCCACGCTCGTGGGCCGCGACGTGCAGCGCGCGCGCAGGGCGCTGGAAGACGGCGCGCTCGAGGCCGGCGACCAACGTCTCGCCTCGCGCGTCGAGGTGACCGACGACTACGCGGCTGCGGCTGGCGGCGACGTGGTGCTGGAGTCGATCCCTGAGAGTCTCCCCGAGAAGCAGCAGCTGCTCGCGCTGCTCGACGCGATCGTGCCGCTCGGCATTCCCGTTGCCTCGCAGACGTCGAGTTTCGCTCCCGCCCGCCTGGGCGAGCACTGCGCGCACCCGGAGCGCATCTTCGTGGCGCACTTCATTCATCCGGCGGCGCGCGTGCCGCTGGCGGAAGTCTGCCGGCCCGCGCGCTGCGATGCCGCCGCAGCGGCGCGCCTGGAAGCCTGGCTGCAGGCGATCGGCATGCGTGCGATTCACGTACAGAAGCCGCTTCCCGGCTTCATCGTCAACCGGCTGCAGTTTGCCTTGCTGCGCGAGGCGCTCCACATCGTCGCGAGCGGCGGAGCGGACGTCGAGGACGTCGAGGCCATCGTGCGCGAAGGCTTGGCACCGCGCTGGATGGCAACGGGCCCGATCGAGTCGGCCGATATCGGCGGCCTCGACACGTTCGCCGACGTCGCGGCCGCGTTGCTCCCCGCGCTCGATCGCAGCACGGAGGTACCTGCTGCGCTGGCAGAGCTGGTCCGCTGCGGCTATCGCGGTGCTAAGAGCGGACGCGGGTTCTTCACCTGGACGCCGGAGCAGGTTGCCGCCGCCCGCGCGCGGCGCGACCGTGCCTATGAAGCCGCCAAAGCCTTACGAGAGCCGGCAGATCGTCCGCGCAACGGTTCCTGAGGCTAGCGCATCGAGTGCGGCATTGATTGCGCTCAGAGCGAACTCGCCGCTCACCAAACGTTCGATGGGCAGGCGGCCGGCGCGCCAGAGAGCGAGGTAGCGCGGGATATCGCGCTGCGGCACCGCGGAGCCCATATAGCTCCCTTTGATCGTGCGCTCCTCGCCCACGAGGGCACTGTGACCGAACGACGCTTTCGCCGCGGCACTCGGAAGGCCGACGGTGACGGTCGTCCCGCCGCGCCGCGTCGCCTCGATCGCCTGCTCGAGAACCTTCGCGTTACCCGCCATCTCGAAGACGTATTCCGCGCCCCCGTCGAGCAACTCGCGGACCTGCTGCGCGGGGTCTCCGGCGGCGGGATCGATCGTGTCGGTGGCGCCAAGCGAACGCGCTAACTCGCGCTTGGCGGCAACGGGATCGACGACGACGATGCGCAACGCACCGGCGGCATTGGCACCCAGTACGCCCATCAGGCCCACGCCGCCGGCCCCGAAGACGGCCACCGTGGAACCCGTTGGGAGGCGCGCCGTATTGAGAACGGCGCCGATGCCGGTAAGCGCGGCACAGCCGAATAGCGCTGCGATCTCGAGCGGCGCATCGTCGGGTACGGGAATCAGTGACTCCTGCGCGCAGACCGTGTATTCGCTGAAGGCACTCACGCCGAGATGGTGGAGAACGGGCTCAGCGCCGCGCGCGAAGCGCACCGCACCGGAGAGCAGCGTCCCCGCGCCGTTGGCATGCGTACCATTGATGCAGAGCGCCGGGCGCCCCGTAACGCAGAACTCGCAGTAGCCGCAGATCGGCACGTACGAGCAGACGACGCGCTGGCCCTCGCGAACGTGCGTCACACCCGGCCCCACACGTTCGACGACGCCGGCGGCTTCGTGCCCTAGGACGATTGGCAGCGGACGCGGCCGCGAGCCGTCGACCGCGGAGAGGTCCGAGTGGCAGAGCCCGGCGCTGGCGATACGGACCAGCGCCTCGCCGGCACCAGGCTCGGCCAGGTCCAGCTCGGTGACCTCAACGGGCAACGAGCCGGCAAACGGGCGCTCGCGCCCAGCGGCAACCAGAACGGCCGCATGCGTCTTCATTCCGTCACTCCATGTCGTAGCGCAGAGTCAGTGTGTGGACGCCGCGGCGGCGGTCTTTGGCTTCGGTGCCGCGACGATCGCGATGGCATTCGATGGAACGTCCAGCGCCGAACTTCCGCTGACGACTCCACTCAGCGCGTTGACGGCATACCAGGCGTCGCCGACTTCGAAGGCCCACGCCGGCACGGTCGACAACGGCGCCGCCGACGCGGGACCGCGCAGGCCGCCGAACACGACCGCCTTCACTTTTTCGTTCGCTGGAACTGCGACGCTGCGCGCCAGCGCCGCCAGCGCGCGCGCGGCCGACATGGGCGGCGAAGACCCGGCGCTAAGCGTCTTTCCGGCCTTGCGCCAGAGGCGCGTATATGCCGTCACCTCGAGGCTCGGCGCAGGCGCTGGCGAGGCCGAGAGATTCGTCGCAGCCGGCGTCACCGTCGCGGTGATCGCGTCCGCACCGATGATCGACGGATCGCCGTGACGCCACACGAACGTGATGCTGGTCGGCTTGGGGGCGGAGGAGTTGTCGCCTTGCGTCATCGTATAGACGGGGCCGACTTCCAGCGCGTCGTCCGGGAGCCCGCCGTGGCGCGCGACGAATGCCTGCGCAACTTCGTGAGCACGCTCGGCGCCGCTCTCGATCACGCCCGCGGTGTGCTCTCGCGCATACGAGATGCGGCCCGTCAGGAGATCGATGTGCCACTGCACGGCACCACGCGTGATATCGATACGATCGACGGGCGCCTGCGTTGGGCTCTTGGCATCGGCGACGTGGTGGGCGAGCGTAGCGGCGCCCTGCTCGGCCAACCGCTTTGCGGGGGCGTCGTCGCTCGGAAAGCTAGGCGGTTCGAGCTCCTGCGGTACGAATGCCGGCGGTGCGCTGGGCAGCGGGACGTCCGCCGCGGGCAACGCGGCGTCGCCACCGCTGGGCGCAGGTGAAGGCGTAGGGCCGGCAGCACGTGCGGCAAAGGCGTGCAACGCAACGATGCGGCCCGCCATCGGTTGGCTCGGCGTCGCGTAGGTCATGCGCTGCAGGTAGTAGTCGACGACGTCGCCGGCGGCCTGTTCGTCGCTCACATGCGAAGCGGAATTTGCCTGGACCTGACCGTTCACCGTACCCGGAACCGCAGGCGTTCCCGAACCCACGCCTCCATTGCAACCGGCGACGACGGCAACGAGCAGGAGCGAAAGCACACCGATCCTGCGTCTCATGTGCGCCGCTTCGGGGCATGCGCAACAGGCTCCTCGCATGGCGGCGCGAAAGCCTCGGCATGCTCCATGCACTCGCACTCGCCCTCTCACTCTCGGCTCCGGCACTCGCGGTGACTCCCGCGATCCCGCCCAGCGAGTTGGGCACGATCCCCGATGCGTGCCGCCCCGACTACGAGCGGCTGCGCAAACACACCGATACCGTGGTGGCCTACCGCAACGCCGTCGCCTTGCTCACCAAGAGCGGCACGCCCGTGATGCCGGGGGCACTGCAGCAGAAGAGCACCGATGCCTTCAATGCTGCGCGCGGCTCCGCCGCACAGCCCGCGTCCGGCCCTGCGCAACAGGCGCAGCAGGCGCTTGCGCAACTCTACTCCGCGGCCGATCCGCTCGACGATTTGGTGACGCAGTACGCCTCCGACCTCCAGACGTATGTCGACGAAGTCGCCGCCGTCAGCGGCTCCGAGCCGACGCGCATCGCCGCGCCGGGCGCTGGCGCCGCCGAAGCCGAGCTCCAGACATGGAACACGGTGCAGCAGGACGTCACCAAGCTCGCGGGGGCGGTCGCAAAGATCGACGCCGCGCTGACCGCCGAGCGCGACGCGCAGAGCGCCTACCTCACGCAATGCCGCGGCGGGAGCCCGGCCCCGTCCGCCGTACCGTCGCATATGCCTTCACCCGCAGCGATGCAGGGAGAGGCCGCACCGCCGGCCGCCCATGCAAGCCCGCAATCCGCAGCGGCTGCCGCTTCCCCGGCGGCAGAGCAGCTGGCGCGCGCATTCACCGTGCTGATCGACTGGCTCAGGAACTACCACGACGCCCACGGCGCCTATCCCGAGCGGATCGACCCTGCGGTGCTTGCAGACGCCGACGCACTCAACCCGTTCCACGCGGGCTTCGGCTATCGCGTCATGCGATCGACCTACTACCTTGGAACATTTACGGGCTTGTGTGCCTGTGACGACGAGATCGCGGCAAGTTTCAGCACGCACGATGACTGGTACGAACGCGCCGGAAAGCATGCCCCATTCCATGCTCCCGGCATCTGGTACACCCCGAGCGTCTACTTCAGATAGCCACCATCTCGCGCGGCAGCTCGACCTCCATCGGACGCGCATCGGCGCGATGGAGGTCGCGCAGCGGCGTGAACGCGAGATGCTGCTGGTGGCAGGCAATGAACGCTTCGATGCCGCGGCGCACGCAACCATACTCCGCGACGTACTTGTTCAACTTTCTCGTAAAATACGCGTGGGGGTCGCGCAGTAGATTCTTGTAGTAAGGATCAGCAGTCAGTTCGCCGGCGTCCATCCCCTCCTTGGGGACCAGCCAGACGAGTTTCGGCTGCTCGCCCTCGCGGTAGCCGATGAGCACCAGCGGCACGGCGCGCTTCTCGCCGAGCGAAGGCACGAAGCTGCACAGGGTGTAGGCGTCGAGGTCGAGTTCCTGGGGATCAGTCACATGACTCACGGGCAATACCTCCAGCAACCCCCTTCGCGGGGAGTCACGGAAACACACGACCGCACGCCGTAACGGCAGTGCGGTCGTACATCGATTGGCCTCTCCGCCCAGCGCTCATACGCACACCGCTCCCGGATGCGGGGCACCCCTGCCGAGCGCCCGCGGAGCGCGACGGTGGGGGAGCGGATCGGTAGGCAGAGCCATGGTGAGCAAGTTCGGCACAGCCGAAGGGGGCCCTGTCGCGTCCAGGCGAAACTCCAGCGACGCCGCGGGGGTTGTGAGTGCTTGATGACCGCACTATTGCTGGAGGCCCCACCGGCTCTAGAGGAGATCCTGGTGGCGAACGTCCCGCGCCCCGAGGCACTGCGGAAGGCCATCCCCAGCGCCGAGCACTTCGAGCGCATCGTGCAGGATTACGAACGACGCCTCTTCGGGTTCGCGTTGCGCATGACCGGTAACCGCGAGGATGCCGAGGAGATCGTCCAAGACGCATTCGTGCGCGCCTATCGAGCGCTCGCCAAGATGCCGGCCGAGCATCGGGCCGAGCTCAAGCTGCAGCCATGGCTCTATACCATCACGCTGAACGTCACGCGCAATCGCCTGCGTTCGAAGAAACCAACCAACGTCGCGCTCGACGCGCTGGCCGACCCCGAGGCGCTCATCCATCAAAACAACGTGCCGTCGGAGACCCCCGAGCAAGTCGTGGAGCGTTCCGACGACATGGCGCTGGTCGAGCGAGCGCTGCTCGATCTCCCCGTTCACTTGCGCGCCGCGGCGACGCTGCGCTTCATCGAGGGACGCTCCCATCCGGAGATCGCGGAGATTCTCCAGCAGCCGATCGGTACCGTCAAGAGCCACGTTCACCGCGCAGTGCGAATCTTGCGCCGCGTGCTGGGGCCGCAAGTCGGCCGCATCGTTCACGAGGGAGACGCCACCCATGCGTTGCCGTGAGGTCGTCGCATGTTGGGATGATATGCGCTCCGGCGCCGAGCCGCGCCGCGAGGATGTCCTCGCGCACCTGCGCGCCTGCACCGACTGCCAGGCCGCCTACGCAGAGTTCGAAGGCGTCGCCTACTGTCTCTCATGCCTGCCTGTGGCTCCGCCGCCACAGTCGCTCGTACCCCGCATCATGGCCCACATCCGTCAGCAATGCGAACAAGTTCATGTGCGCCGTACCGTGTTCGTTACCATGCTGGAGGCGCCGATTGGACGCCTCTTCGTGGGCTATCGCGAAGCGGGGATCGTCTATCTTCGCATCGGGCGCGGCGAGGACGCGCGTGCTGTCTCCGCGGCACTCGAACACCGCCTCCACACATCGGCCCTCTCCGCGCAAGGCGAGCCGCCGGCCTGGGTGCGCGAGGCGATCGCACGCTTCTTCTCCGGCGAGCGAACCGCCGACAACGCCGTCGATTTCAGCGGCCTCACCGATTTCGAGCGCGCCGTTTTCAAAGCGGCGTCACGAATCCCAAGAGGCGAAGTACGTTCGTACGGCTGGCTGGCGCGCGAAGTCGGCAGGCCCAATGCGGCGCGCGCCGTCGGCCAGGCGCTGGCCAACAACCCCATTCCGCTGCTGGTTCCCTGTCATCGCGTGATCGACTGCAAGGGCCGCCTCCACCGCTACGTCTACGGCATCGAACTCAAGCGCCGTCTCTTGGAGCTCGAAGGCTACCGGCAAGAGGAGACGCCCGCGGACGTGCGAACCTCCTGACACATAACAGGTCCGCGGTTCCTTCAGAGACGAGACGAAACGAAGGATAACAGCCGGACGAAGGAGGTGATCATCGTTACCAGTGAGAGTAGTTTCCATTTCGCGCAGTCCACGATGATCGGAGGGCTGCG
>SCQY01000070.1 GCA_004298665.1 bacterium
CAGCGTGGGGACGTTCTTACACGCGGCGACGTCGACGGTCTCCGCTGAGCCGGGGCCGGCGACGGAGACATCCAGCGGCGTGATGGTAAATGCGCAATCGAAGACGGAGCAGTCGCTGCCCAGAAGGCCCATCGCCTTCCAGGGGGCGTTCTGCTGGCCGCCCTGGGTGAAGTTGTTGGCTTGGCGCATGAGCTGTACGAGCGTCGCAAAGTTACTCGAGGCCGTGCCATAGGCTGAGACCAACGACTGGTAATCTTGGTCGCACGACTGCCCCGGGGCGGGGTCGCATCCGCCTACGCCGTTGATCGTGTTGAGGATGGCCTGGTTCAAGTAGCGAATGCGCACTTCTTCGATGGCTGCGGCATACATCATCGTGCTGAATTGGTTGTTCATGTTCGCATCGGTCGAGATGGCGGCCGAGGCCGCTGCATCGGCCGCATTCTGCGCGCGCAGCTCCCAGCGCATCGTGTTCGTGTAGTTGGCGACGAAGAAGACCAGCGTCAGTCCCAGCACAGTGCTGAAGACCCAGAAAGGAAATGTCTGTCCGCGTTGCGCGTGCCCCAACTTCAGTGACATGTATGGCTTCCGCCATCCCATTGGTAGATGGGATACTCGCTGCTCTGGTGATTGTTGGGGTCCCACGCGGAGTTCGTGCCGCCTTGCGGACGTTGCGAAGGGAAACCGACCGAGGAGTAATAGTTCGAGTGGCAGAGCCATTCGGTGAATCGTCCGTTGACGCCCTGCTGACCGTTACCTTGCGCGGACATGTTCTGCGCGACGTAGATCTGATACGTCTGTTGCGCGGCGCACAGCGTCGGCGACTGGTATGCTTGCCCCGGCGTCCGGCAGTAGTTGCTCAGCAACGCAGCGGCGGCGAACGTGAAGGGGGCCACCGTGCCTGGGGTGGCCTGCGCGATCGGTTCGATCGTATGCGAGGTCAGTGCGATCGTGGAGGGTGCGCCGGGAAGCGGCAGACCATCCGCCGTCTGCACGGCGCTGCCGGAGACGGTGCCGGCGGTCGTCGCCAGGCCCAGCCCTGATGCAGCGACGTGCGGAAAGACGCTCTGCACCACTTTGGCGGCGTACGTCTGATCGGCGGCCAGCGAGGATTGGGGGTTCTGGCCCACGGTATGGGCCGCGATGTATGCGGAGCCGTCGGTCTGGGTCTGCAGATAGGCCACCAGCGCCAGGCGCACCGCGGCGAAGAGGACCAGCATCGTAAAGCCGATCATCAGCGCCGTCTCCGGTATCGCCACACCGCGGCGAACCGTACCGAGCGCGATCATTGCGGGCTCACCGCAAGCTGCGAGAGATTCTGGTTGGTGGACCCGAGTTGGGTCCCAGCCTCGTGGCCGATGGCAGCCATCGCCGCCAGCATCCCCAGAGCCAGCGCGGTGGCAATGATCGCATACTCCGGCAGCGCGTTTGCCGCCTCGTCCCGGAGAAGAGCTCGCAGTATCGCGATCATCGTACCCTACACCGTAGCAGCTTGCCGGCAAGGCTGCATTGACGGCTGTCACCTCGTGACGATCTCCGGCGTCATCACGAAGACCACGTCGGAGTCATCAGCCTGGTAGCGAGTGGAGCGGAAGAGCTTGCCGAGAATGGGGAGGTCCCCCAGCAACGGCACGCGCTGGATATTGCGCTGTTCCACGCGACGCAGCAGGCCGCCCATGATGATGCTCTGACCCGGCTGCGTGATGACCTCGGTGGAGAGACGGCTGGTCTTGAGGGCGGGAATCGTGAAACCGCTGATCTGAACGCCGTCCTGGAAGTCGAGCTCGGAGACTTCCGGGGCGACTTTGGTATCGACGTCCCCATTGCCCAGGAGCGACGGCGTAACGTTGAGCTTGACGCCGAATTCCTTGTAGACCACGCTCACCTGCCCCAGGCCGCTGGAGAAGGGTATTGGAATCTCTCCGCCCACCAGGAAGGTCGCGTCGTGTCCAGGCATGGCCACCAGATCCGGCGAGGAGAGGATGCGGCCGTGTCCGCTGGAGAGCAGCAGATCCAGCGTCGGCGCCAGGAACGCCGTGCGGAAGAAGCCGCCGATATTGAGCGCTTTGCCGACGCTTCCGACTTGCTGCGGATTCTCGACGATGGGGAAGAAGGGCGGCGTGAACACCAGGCCCTGTGTGCTTTCCACGGCCGCCTGCAAGCGGATGCCGAGCTGCTTCAACGCCGTGCGGTCGAGCTCGAGCACGTAGACCTTGACGTCGATCTGGCTGACGCTCTCGACTTCGAGACGGTCGACGACTTTGCCGTCGACGGCAAGATACGGCCCCGCGAGGCCGCGTACGTCGTCGAGGACCTTCTGCGCGGTGGCGCGGTCCCTCACGGGGCCGCTTACGATGACGTTGCCCTTTGCGTCCCGATCGACGCGCACGCCTTTGGCGCCCGGAATCGCTGTGAGCCGGGCGGCGAGCCCTCCCATAGGGTTGGCTACGCCCACGACGTTGACGACGGTGTCGTGATCGGTATCGAGCACTTTGGAGAAGCGCGCAACGGTATCGTCGAGGCTCTGGAGGCTGGCCTCGTCCGGAACGCTGCCCTTGAGGACGAGCGAGTGCTCGAAGGTGACGATGGAGACGCCGGGAGTCGTGATGCTGCTGCGCAGTACCTTGGCGATCTCCTCTAGGCTCTGCTCGGAGACGGCGACGTCGTACGTCACACGCTGCCCGTTTTCCCAAATGATCAAGGTGGTGTGCCCGGGAGCCTTGGCGTTGACGATGACCTGCGAAGTTCCCACCGGGACGACGCCCGCGATCCGGCCGTCACCGACGGCCACGCGCGAGAGATTGGGCGCGGAGATGACCGTCGACTGACCCGACTGCAGTGAGATGGTCGCTGCAGGCATGGCAGCGGCCTGGGTGCTCGTCTGCGCCAGTGGCAGCAAGAGCGCGGCCACGCAGGAGATGAACCTCATGCCTCTCATACCGGGGAGCCTCCTTGCTGAGTAGGCCAGCGGCGGCGGTCGTGCCGATAGCCTACTTTCAATCGGCTTGCGCGCGGCGCAATCCAGCATGAGAACAGCCTGATCCGGACGAGTGTGAGCGGCGACAAGGGGTGCTGTGCGAATCTTCACTCCGGCGGCGTTAACCGGTTAACGCCGCCTAAATTTTGCTGTTGAATGCTAGCGATTGCGCCGGCGCGTCCGATAGAGTGTGTTGCATCGATCGCACGGAGGTGCAAGACACGGATGTTCACGACACGACGCCTACTGGGGACTCTGATCGCGGGGCTGCTGCTGACGGCGCTGATGCCGAACAGCGGACGTGCGGCCACGGCATCACTCACGCTCCACGTGGAGCCCGTCGTCGGAACGCAGGCCGTGCAAGTTCATGGAACGGGCCCAGCGTCCGGCTCCGTGACGATCGCGCTCTACGATACCATCTCGCAAGACCTGCCCACGGTGTTGGTTGCCAGCCGTACGCTGGCCGTCGGCTCCGACGGGCGCTTCGACGTCGAGATGCGGACGGCGCCGGCGTATATGCCGGGCAGTCTGCTGACCGTCGTCGCCTCGGCTGCTCCCGGCGCCGCACAGGCACAGACAACGCTGGTCCTGCGCCCGCCGAACGCGCCGCTCTCCATTCCCGTGGAGTCGGCGACGCGTAGCGACCCTTAAGATGCTCGCTCATGCTGATAAAGGAGCCACCATGCTGAAGAATATCGTCGGCGTTCTCCGCGATGACCAGGGTCAGGGCCTGGTGGAGTACGCGCTGATCCTTGCCCTCAT
>SCQY01000071.1 GCA_004298665.1 bacterium
TCGAGCGTGACCACGGCGGACGGGACGGGCTTGCCTTCGGCACCGACGACCATGCCGCCGATGAACGCGGCGGAGGCGGCCACGGCTGCCGCCGCAACGAGCACGACGAAGAGCAGAGCGAGGAGCGCCGTTCGGATCATAGCGAGTGCTATAATTTGCGAGCGAATCGCAAATTCCTCGCCCCTTGGACTCACGGATCGCGACCTCGTCGAGGCTATCGAGGGACGGTTTCGGGCCGTCCCGCTCATGCGCGGCCGCTGACCAGGGTAAGCTAACGATGCAGGGGAAATTGCGCGCTATGGAAATCGCCACGCCCGGCCACGTCAACCGCCTCGCGGCGCGCACGCAACGGTTGCGCGCCAGCACGATCCGCGAAATTCTCAAAGTCACCCAGCAGCCCGACGTCATCTCGTTTGCCGGGGGGCTCCCCGCGCCGGAGCTCTTTCCCCGCAAGGACCTGGCCGAGGCAGCGGCGCGCATCCTGGCCGACCCCGTGGACGGCTCCAACAGCTTGCAGTACTCCGTGACCGAGGGGCACCCGCCCCTGCGCGCATGGGTTGCCAAGCGCCTGCACGAGGTGTGGGGCGTGGAGGTGGCACCAGACGACGTGCTGGTCACCGGCGGTTCCCAGCAGGGGCTGGACCTGATCGGCAAGGTCTTCCTGAACCCCGGCGACACCGTGGTGCTGGAGAATCCAAGCTACCTCGGCACCATTCAAGCGTGGGACGCCTACGAGGCGGAGTACCTGACCGTCGAGACCGACGCATTGGGCATGGTGCCCGAGGCATTGGAGCGGACGCTGCGTACAACTTCCGTTCCGCCCAAACTCGTGTACCTGGTGCCGAACTTCGGCAACCCCACGGGCGTCACGCTGGCGCAAGAGCGCCGCGAAGCGATCGTGCGTATCTGCGAGCGCTACGACGTGCCGCTGGTGGAGGACGATCCCTACGGCGAGCTGCGCTACGAAGGCCGGCATCTGACGCCGCTGATCGCCTATCCCAGTGCGGGGACGATCATCTACCTGGGGACCAACTCGAAGATCTGCGCGCCGGGCCTGCGCGTGGCATGGATGGTCTGCCGCGACGGCGCTGTGCGCGAGCGCATCGTGCCGGCGAAACAAGCCGCCGATCTGCACACCAACACCTTCTGCCAATTCCTCTTCACCGAGTACGCCAAAGACGGCGCTACCTTCGCCGCGCACGTGGAGTCGATCCGCGACTGCTACCGCCAGCGGCGCAACGCCATGAGCGAGGCGCTGCACGCCTTCATGCCCAGCGACGTGCGCTTCAACGAGCCGGGCGGCGGGCTCTTCTTCTGGGCCACCGTGGAGCGGCCGAACATCGATACCGAGGCGCTGCTGCACGAGGTTGCCGAGAAGCAGCGCGTGGCCTTCGTTCCCGGGCGCGCCTTCTTCCCCCATCACGACGTGAAGAACGCGATGCGGCTCAACTTCTCCAACATGCCGCCGGAGCGGATCCGCGAGGGCGTCGAGCGGCTGGCGCAGGGTCTTCGCGCCTACCCTGCGTGACGGAGCCGCCCCCGCGCGAGCTCATGTCGAGACGACGTTTCGCGAGGGGATGAGTTAGCCACCGTATAAGGGTACACGCCCACGCGGCGAAGCGCTGAGCCGTTCCATACGTTTCCCGCGCAATACTCGCGATACCAACATGAGGAAGGAAACGCTCATGTCGAGATCCTTCATCGTGCGCGTGCGAAACGCGATGACACTTACCGCACTCGCAGCGCTTACCCTATCACCTCTGCAAGCGGCAGCAGCACCGCAGCCCATCAAAGTCGGCGCGGTCTTTCCATTTTCCGGTCCGCTTGCGCTTCTCGGTCAGGACTCATTCGACGGCGCCAACGTAGCGTTGGAGATGATCAACGCCAAAGGCGGCATCGACGGCCGCAAGATTGAGTGGGTCAAAGCCGACTCTCCAAATGCCGAACAGGCCAACTCTCAAGCGGAACGCTTGATCTCCCAGCAGGGACTGAAGATTCTCTTCGGCTCGTACGCCTCGCCGATCGCCGTCGCGGCATCGCAGGTCGCCGAACGCCATCATGTCATCTACTGGGAAGAGGGTGCCTGGACGAGCACGCTCTTCGACAATCATCCCAAGTATGTCTTCCGCGTCAACGTCTACGCGGTGCCCGCCGGTAACGCGGCGGTGGAATACGCCGCGAACGCGATCGCCCCGAAGATCGGCAAGACCGCCAAGACGCTGAAGGTGGCCATCGTCAATGAAGACGGCCCCTTCGGTACCAGCGTGGCGAACGCCGAGGTCGCCGAAGCGCAGAAACTCGGCGTGGACGTGGTCACGCACTTGCCGTACAGCGCCAAGACCAACGATATGACCTCGCTAGTGCTCAAGCTCAAGGCGTCCAATCCCGACGTACTGCTGGCGACGTCGTACATCAACGACGCCACGCTGCTGATCAAAACCATGCGCGCGCAGTCGTTCCGGCCCAGAGCCATCGTCGGCGCATCCGCGGGCTTCGGTCTGCTGGCGCTCGGGAAGAACCTCGGCAACGACGTCAACGGCATCCTCGAAGCCGATGCGCCGTCGATCATCAACCCCAAGGGCCTGCATCCCGCGGGAGAGGCGCTCTATAAGGAGTTCATCGACAAGTTCAAGGCGGACACCGGGCGCGAGCCGGACGGCTTCTCATACATGGGCTTCACGGGCGCTTACTCGCTCTTCCACGACGTGCTGCCCAAGGCCAAGGATCCCACCAATACGGACGACATTCGCGCCGCCGCATTGGCCGCCAACGTGCCGGAGGGAAGCTATCCCAACGGCTGGGGGCTCAAGTTCGACGAGACGGGGCAGAACACGCACATGTTCGCCGCGATGATCCAGTGGCAGAAAGGGGCTCCGGTGATCGTCGGCCCGACGAGCATCGCCGTCGGCAAGCCGGAGATGATCCCGCTGCCGAATTGGGCGTACGTGCCGCTGCACGTCGCCGCTCGGATCGGTTCGTTGCTCGGGCTCTAGCCGAGAGTGACGTTCCAGCTCTTCGTCCAGCTGCTCGCCGCCGGGGTTCTCCTCGGCGGCGTGTATGCTTTGATCTCGATCGGCCTCACGCTGATCTTCGGCGTGATGCGCATCGTGAACTTCGCTCACGGCGAATTCCTGATGGTCGGCATGTACCTCGCCTACTACTTGGTCACGGCGATGCACGTGAATCCGTACCTGGCGTTGGTCGTCGTGGCTCCTGGGCTCTATCTCTTCGGCCTGCTGGTCGAGATGGCGATCATCAAGCCGACCATCGGTAAATCCGACGTCGTGCAGGTCTTCGCGACGGTGGGGCTCTCGATCGTGCTGCAAGCGGCGGCGCTGATGGCCTTTAGCGCCAACGTGGTGGGCCTCAACCTCCCCATCACGAACGCCTTGATCCATCTGGGCTGGCTGACGATCGGCGTTCCCCAGGTGCTGGCCTTCGTCGCCGCGATGCTGGTGGCGGCGGCGCTCTTCATCTTCCTCGGACGCACCGACGTTGGACGGGCGATTCGCGCGACGGCGCAAGACCGCAGCGCGGCGGCGCTGATGGGCATCGACGTTCCGGCGATCTACCGTTTGACGTTCGCGCTGGGCTCCGCGATGACGGGCCTGGCGGGCGGGCTGCTCATGCCCATCTACTCGGTGAGCCCGGATGTCGGCACGCAGTTCGTGCTGGTCGCCTTCGTAGTGGTGGTGCTCGGCGGCATGGGCTCGGTGACGGGCGCCCTGGTGGGCGGCCTGCTGATCGGTATTGTCGAGACGTTCTCCGGCTTCGTGATCGATCCGCAGTGGAAAGCCGCCATCTACTTCGTGATCTTCTTGATCGTGCTCGTCGTGCGCCCGGCAGGGCTGTTCGGCATGCGCGGAAGTGAGGAGATCGCCTCCTGATGCGCATCGCCAAGTATCTGCTGCTCGCGATCGCGATCGTTGCCGCGCTGGCCGGTCCGCTGATCACCCAGAACAGCTTCCTCCGTGATCTCTGGGTTTTGGTAGCCATGTGGGGCGCGGTTGCCACGGCCTGGAACCTGATCGGCGGCTACGCCGGGGGCCTCTCGCTGGGCCACGCGGCGTTCTTCGGCATCGGCGCCTACACCAGCAGCCTGCTCTACCTGGATCTGCATCTCTCGCCGTGGCTGGGGGCCATCGCCGGCGGTCTGGTGGCGGTGCTCTCGGCGCTGGTGATCGGCTTCATCACGATCCGTCTGCGCGGGCCCTTCTTCGCCCTGGCGACGCTGGCGTTCGCGGCGATCCTCGGCATCGCGGCGACGAATCTCAGCGCGTTGACACACGGCGCCGAGGGGATGACCATTCCGTTCGCGCCGGCACTGCGCAACGCGATCTTCTCGTCGAAGGTCGACTACTACTACGTGGCGCTCGCTCTTCTGCTCATCTACGTCGCCCTGACGTGGTGGATCTCCGTCTCGCGCTTCGGCTACTATCTGATAGCGATCCGCGAGAACGAGGATGCGGCGCAGGCGTTGGGCATCGACGCGCTGCGCGTCAAGCTCGGCGCGACCCTGCTCTCCGCGTTCATGACGGCGCTGGTCGGCAGCTTCTACGCGCAATACCGGCTCTTCTTCGAACCCTCGATTTTCGCGACCGACATCTCGGTGCAGATCGCGCTCTTTGCCATCATCGGCGGTCTGGGCACGGTGTGGGGACCGCTGATCGGAGCGGCGATCCTGGTGCCGCTGACCGGCGAGTTACAGAGCTTCCTGGGCTCCGCGCTCCCCGGCATCGACGCCTTCGTCTACGGCGCCTTGCTGGTACTGGCCATTCTCTTCGTCCCCAACGGCTTCGTCTCGCTGATACGCCCGCTCTTCGCGGGCAAGCGCACGCCGCCGGCGACGCGCCAGCCGGTCGAGGCGGAGGCGGAGGCCAAGACATGAGCGCGCTGCTGCAGCTCCGCAACGTCGAGAAGCGCTTTGGCGGCCTGCAGGCAGTCAAGGACGTCACCTTGGACGTGGAACCCGGCGAGATCGTCGGCCTGATCGGCCCGAACGGCGCGGGCAAGACCACGCTCTTCTCGTGCATCGCCGGCTTCCACCGCATCACCAAGGGGAGCATCGTCTTCGATGGCCGCGAGATCGGCAATCGTCCTGCCTTCGAAGTGTGCCGCGCGGGCGTAGCGCGCACGTTCCAGGTGGTCAAGCCCTTCGCGCGCATGACGGCCCTGCAGAGCGTGATGGTGGGCTCGTTCCTACGTCATCGCGATGCCGCCTCCGCGCGCCGCGCCGCGCTCGACGTCCTTGCGCGCCTGCGCATGGAGCATTTAGCGGACGTCGAGGCACACAGCTTGACGCTGGTGCTCAAGAAACGTCTGGAAGTCGCACGCGCACTGGCCACCGAGCCGCGGCTGCTCCTGCTGGACGAAGTGATGGCCGGCCTCTCACCCGGTGAGGTTCCGGAGCTGCTCGACGTCATTCGCGCGATCAACGCCGGCGGCGTGACGGTGCTCTTCGTGGAGCACATCATGGCCGCGGTGATGAACATCGCGCACCGCGTGGTCGTGCTCCACGGCGGCGAGCTGCTGGCGGACGGCACGCCGGCGGAAGTCTCGCGGGACCCGCAAGTCATCGCCGCTTATCTTGGCGAGGAGTACGCCGCCGGTGCTTGAGGTACGCGGGCTGAAAGCCGGTTACGGCGAGAGCGCCGTGCTCTTCGACGTAAGTTTCGACGTTCCCGAAGGCTCGTTGACGGTGATCGTGGGCGCCAACGCGGCCGGCAAGACCACGACCTGCCGTGCGATCTCCGGCGAGATCGAGTCGCGCGCGGGAACGATCCGTTTCGAGGGCGAGCGCATCGAGCACGAGCCGAGCAACCGGCGCGTCGAGCGGGGCTTGGTACAGATTCCCGAAGGCCGCCGGCTCTTTCCGTTCATGACGGTCGAAGAGAACCTGCTGCTGGGCTCGTACGCACGCCGCGCGCGTGCCGCGCGGCAGCAGGCGCTGGACGAAGTCTTCAGCCTCTTGCCGCGCGTGGCCGAACGGCGCCGCCAACTGGCCGGCTCGCTCTCCGGCGGCGAGCAGTCGATGGTGGCGATCGGGCGCGGTTTAATGGCGCGCCCGCGTCTGCTGGTGATGGACGAGCCGACGCTGGGCTTGGCGCCGATCTTCGTCGAACGGACCTTCGAGATCGTCCAAGAGATCCGCAAGCACGGCGTGACCGTGCTGCTGGTTGAGCAAAATGTCAAACGTGCGCTCTCACTGTGCGATCGCGCTTACGTGCTGGAGCACGGACAGGTCGTGATGCAGGGCGAAGGCGAGCAACTGTTGGGAGACGAGGGACTGCGGCGTGCCTATCTCGGTATGTGACCGTCTGGCGGAACTCGGCGAGATCGGGCGCGGCGAACGCGGCTTAACGCGCCAGCTTTTCACGGAGCCGGAGCACCGTGCGCGTGCGCTGCTCGCGCGCT
Organism: bacterium; assembly: GCA_004298665.1. Lineage (GTDB taxonomy): Bacteria > Vulcanimicrobiota > Vulcanimicrobiia > Vulcanimicrobiales > SCRA01 > SCRA01. The sequence goes on from SCQY01000071.1 coordinate 6,415, forward strand.
GGGGGCGCGAGTTGAACTGCGAAGTGGTGCAGGATCGCATCGGCAACCTCTTCGTCCGCCGCGCTGGACGGAGTAACGCGCCCGCGCTGCAATTCGGGTCGCACTTGGACACCGTGCTGGACGGCGGCGCGTACGACGGCGCCTACGGCGTCGCCGGCGGCGTCAGCGTGCTGGCGGAGCTGGCCGCCCATGGCGTCGAGACGCAGCGCCCGTTCGAGCTGGCCGCCTGGGCCGGGGAAGAGGGGAGCCGCTTCCCCGTCGGCTGTCTGGGCAGCGCCGTCTACGTGGGTTGGGAGCACTTGGATGAGATGCTCGAGCTGCGCGGCGACGACGGCATGACGCTCGCGCAGGCACGCAACGGCCCCTACGGCTTGCTGCCCGACGTTCCGATACGTGATGACTTTCCGCGCCCTGCCGCCTATGCCGAACTGCACATCGAGCAGGGGCCGGTGCTGGAGCGCGCGGGCGTGCCGCTGGGCGTGGTCACCGCGATCGCCGGCATGCATCGCTACACGGTTCGCGTCAACGGTGAGGCGGGGCACGCCGGAACCGTGCCGATGCCCGTACGCCGTGACGCGTTCTCCGCCACCGCGGAGCTGGCGCTGATGCTGGAGTCCGCGGCACGCGAGATCGGCGACTGCGTGGCGACCATCGGCTGGCTTGCCATCACGCCCAACCAGACCAACATCGTGCCCGGGCTGGTGGAGTGCCGCATCGACGCGCGCTCCACCGATCCCGTGCGGTTAAAGGAGCTGGATCGCCGCATCCACGCGCTGGCGAAAGAAGTTGCCGGGCGGCGCAGCGTGCGCATCGACGTCCATCGGTTCGAAGAGCGCGCCCCGACGCCGCTCGACGAAGGTCTGAAAGGGATCCTGCGCGAGACGCTCGACGCGCACTCGCTGGCGTATCTGGACGTGCCAAGCGGCGCCGTTCACGACGCGATGTGCATCGCCTCCATCTGCCCCGCGGCCATGCTCTTCGTGCCCAGCATCGCTGGCGCAAGCCACGTCGGCCACGAGCGCACCGCGCCCGCCGATCTGGAGCGCGGCGTGGATGCGTTCAAGGCATGGCTCTTGGCCATCGACCGCGCGCTGTGAGCGATCCGGTGCGCGCGCTCGAAGCGGCCCTGGCGCGGATCGACGCGACCGAGGCGCAGCTGCGAGCTTGGGTCGGCATCGATGCATCCGGTGCGCGCGAGCAGGCACGTCGCACCCCCGCCGAGGCGCCGCTGCGTGCTCTGGTCCTGGGCGTGAAGGACATCTTCGACGTCGCGGGATGGCCAACGCGCTGCGGACTGCCGGAGCCTACGCAGGAGATCGCCGCACGCGACGCCTTCGCCGTCGCGCGGTTGCGCGAAGCCGGCGCGATCGTGCTCGGGAAGACGCAGACCACCGCCTACGCCTGGCTCGATCCGGCGCCCACAGCCAATCCCTACGATCCCGCGCGCACGCCGGGCGGCTCGAGCGCCGGCTCGGCGGCGGCCGTGGCGGCCGGCCACTGTCATATCGCCTTGGGGAGCCAGACGGCGGGCTCCACCCTGCGCCCCGCGTCGTTCTGCGGCGTCGTGGGCTTCAAGCCTACCTTCGGACGAGTCTCCACCGAAGGCGTGACGCCGCTGGCGCCGTCGCTGGATCACGTTGGCATCTTCGCGCAGCGCGTGGACGACGCCATCGCCGCCGCGTGCGTGCTGGATCCCGCGATCGTGACGCCGGCGGAGCAGACGCCGCTGCGTATCGGCGTGGCCGATCTCGCGGGCGACGATGTGGTAGAGCCCGCGTCACGCGATGCGTTGGCACGGGCGGCCCGCGCCTTGCGCGAGGTCGGCTGCCGGGTCGATGCGCTCCATCTGCCGGACGACGTCGCGTGCGGCGGCGAGGCGCTGCTGACGGTGGCGGCCTACGAGAGCGTGCAGTATCACGGCCGGCACTGGCGCGCGCTGGGTGCCGCGCTCCCGCCGCACCTGACGAAGCTCCTAGCGCAAGGTGAAGCGACGCCGCGCGAACGCTACGACGCGGCGCTGGCGGAGCGCAAGCTTCGCCGCCCGCGGATCGCTGCGCTCTTCACGGACGCGGACCTCCTGTTGATGCCCTGCGCGCCGGGCGAGGCGCCGGAGCGCGCGACCACCGGCGATTCCCGCTACGTGCGCCCTTGGACGTTCTACGGACTCCCCGCAATCGCGATCCCCTGCGGCCGTGGGCCGCATGGATTGCCGGTTGGCGTGCAGCTCGCGGCCGCGGCGGGGAACGACGGCGCGCTGCTGGCCGCGGCGCTGCGCCTGGAAGCGGCGCTCGCGCGCAACGGCAGCTAGCGCACCAGCTCGCTCTTGGGGAGTAAGAGACCCATGGGCGTACGGCGCGCCATGAGGTCGATCTCTTGAGGCGCCACGCCTTCCTGCAGCAGCTCCTGAACGAACCATCGGTAACCGTCGGTGGGAATCGGGTTGCCGAATTGCCCCAGATCGGTGCTCAAGATGAAGTGCTGGGAGCCGATGGCTTTGATCGCCTTCGCGCACGCCTTCGCATCCACGTGCTCCCAAGCGCGCATCCAAGCATGGTGCGCCTGCGCCCCCATCAGCATGCCGATAGCGCACAGCTCCAGCTTCGCGCCCAAGTCGACCGCCGAGCGCATCCGCGGCAGATCGAAGCCGACGACAGGAAACATGGCATGCGTCACGCAGAGCCTCACGCCGTAGCGGCGCGCCACGTCGGCAACCACCAGCACGTCGTCGGCCGACGTATGCCCGGTCTGCAGCACCAGATCGTGTTCGGCACACGCTTGGATGACCCGTACCAGGGCCTCCGACGGCGTGCCGTCACGCACGACCTCGATGCCCCGCTCAACATCTCCGCCCAGCGTGCGGAGGTGATTGCCAGCGTCGATGGTGGGAAGCCAGACGACGCGCCCGCGGTGCCCGGAGATGCGTGCCATCCAGCGTACCGCATCGGCGTTCAAGCCCCCCACGGCGTGGTTGAGCACCACGCCGCCGTAGACTTCCACGCGGCCCGAACGCTTGCGCGCGAGCACAGCCCGGCTGGCGGTCTCAGCGATGTGATTCTTCAGGACGATCGCGCCCATCTCCGCGCGCGAGGCAACAGCCACCGTCTCATCGTCGTCCAGGGCGCGGTCGAAGGCGTCGGGACCGGTGTGGACGTGGAAGTCCACGGCCCCGGCAATGACGTTCGTGGCGGGTGGACCGCCCGGGAAGACGCTGGAAAGCTGGTCGTGCTCTACGCCAAGGCAGTCGCGAGCACAGTCGTGGTCTCCCTCATGCATGCCCTCTATCTCCCTTCGAAACGCGGCGCACGCTTTGTGCGAAACGCATCCAACGCTTCAGCCGCGTCGTGCGTGGTCTGAATCACGGCCATGTGCGATGAGATGAGATCCAAGCTCGTACGCAGGTCACTCTGCATGGACTGGTAGACCGCGCGTTTAGTGAAGCGCACGGCCAGCGGCGAGCGTTCCGCGATCTTCGCCGCGAAGGCACGAGTGGTTTCCATCAGATCCGCGTCTCGTACCACACGATTCACGATACCGTGACGCTCCGCTTGCTCGGCGCCGATGAAGTCCCCCGTCAGCAGCAGCTCCAACGCAACTGCGGGTCCCACCAGACGCGTCAGGTAGTAGCAGCCGCCATCGCCGGGAACCAAGCCAAGGCGAATGTAGCCCTCCGAGAAGCGCGCGGACGGAGCGGCAAAGCGCATATCGCACATCAGCGCCATGTCCATCCCCGCTCCGACCGCGGGCCCGCTGACGGCCGCGATGACGGGCTTATCCAGCTCTTCCATCGCAAACGCGATACGGTG
>SCQY01000072.1 GCA_004298665.1 bacterium
CACTTAGGAGGCGAGCTTGCGGGCAGATCACTCCCCAAGCTCCTCGAGTAAGCGATGGAGCGCATACTCGACGAGGTGCGTTGTCGAAAGTGCGGGGTTTGCTTCTAGGAGCGCATCAACGCGCGCCCCGATCTCGTCGCCGAGGCGGACGCGCAAGGCGGACTTTGAGCGGTCGCGCTCGCCGAAGAAAGACCGTGGTATCCGCATCATCTCGTCAAAGAGCATCTGTTGCGCGATCGTGCGTGTTCGATGTGGCCGGGTAAGGACTTTCGGGTTGGTGGCCACGACGTGCGCCAGCAAGGACCCTTCGATCGAGCGATCCTGCCCGATCTCGTCGCTCACGGTGCGAGCGGTATGTGGAGGACGTTTTTCTCGCTTGGCAGCCATTTAGCTATTCATTCTCAAGGTGGTGAAGTTGTGCGGCCGCCTTGCGAGCGTCGTCGGCGTCCACGAGCTCGGCGTGTCTCGTGCAAGCGTGGATACAGGCGAAGTGAGCAATGCGGCAAAGTAAGCGCGGAACGCCCTTACTGGCGCCTGCAAGCACCGTGACGGCCTCATCAGTGAACAGTGGCGCCGTGCGGCCGGCCATCTTCAGACGATGCCGAAGCATCTCGCCGATCTCGTTCGGCGCAAACGGGAGAAGCTCAACGTGAGCCGCGAGGCGGGAGTGAAGCGCGCGATCCGACCGCAGAGCGTCGAGCATCTCCGGATTCTGCCCAAAGAGCAGGATCTGAATGAGCTGATTATTGATCGTCTGCATGGAGAGCAAGCGCAGCAGCGTCTTGATCGCCGTTCGTTTGAGCTCTTGCGCATCGTCGATGATGATCACCACGGTGCGGCCGTAACGATCGGCTGCATCGGCGAACTCATAGATGGCGTTGTAGTACGCGTCCGCAGAGTTGCCTTGGACTTGGCGCAATCCCAGCCGTTTGGCGATCTCAAGCATGATCGAGGCGTCGGTTTGGCGCGTGTTGCCGGGGACGGCGGGGAAAAGGAGCACGTGATGCTCCCTGCTCGAGAGGTCGGTATCGATCGTCCGCGCCAGCGTGGTCTTCCCCATACCGACATTACCAGAGACCATCCCGAGCCCGACCCGGCCGATGACTACGTTGCGCATTTGGCTCAGCCCCTCGATCATCGAGGGGTGCTCGTAGGCGTATGCCGGACTTGGCGTCGTCTGAAACGGCGCCTCGGAGAGCTCGTAGAACCCGATGTACTCGAGTCCGTCCTTGGGCGCGAGGGTACGTTGACGAAGCGCCATACCAGGTTTATAGCAGAAACCGGCCTTCATGGCAAGAAGCCTGCATCGGGGAGATAAGCCGGGTAGCACAGGTGTACCCTTGGATACAGGTCTTGCGGCGAGCACCGCGGTTCACTTGGCCCGTTCGAAGGCGGCGATGATGGAGCGCGCCTCGCATCGATCAAGGAGAGCCTCGGCCCGCTCGAGCAGCTCGATCGGTACCGCGAGAGCAAGGTGACCACTGGGAGCCCAGCGCACGAGCCATCCAAGAGAGGTGATCTCGCACACGAGCGCCGCGCTCTTAGGGATAGGGCAGCGCGATCGTAGAGTGGTCCAGCCGCCCGCCTGCATGGAGAGCACGCGTAGCGCGTCGGGGAGAGCCTCCAGTGTCACGCAGTCGCCGAACGAGAGGTCCTTGGAGTGGAGTGGGACTGAGGTGATCCGCCAGCCGGCTGGAGCCGCAGCCAAGGATAGGGGTTCAGTGATGCCGTCGCGGTCGATGACGATCGCGAGGGTTTCTCCAGCAGTCATTGGGGGACCTCAGAAGGCAACAGGGGGAGTGTTGAGCGGGAGCGCGCGTGTGGTAGCGGGCCGGAAGTGGCCTGCAGTCGACCGGCGGAGCGGTTAGAGCGGCCACGCGGGCGGTGTACGCATCTAAGCGGCGGATGCGATTCAGGGCCGATGGGTTGAGCGTTGGTGTCCGAATAGAAGCGGCGCCAGTGGTCGTCGACGAGTTGTGCGAGAAGGGCGGCAAGATCGGCGAGGCGCTGCTGGGACGTACGCTTAGGGTTACGCATCACGTAGTGGTAGCGGGCGGTCATCCCGGTTCGCTCGATTGCTTCTAGCACCGTGGCGTCGCGGCGGCCCCTGAGCGCTTCTCGCGCGAGGTAGCGATCGACCGCGGCGAACACCGCGCCACGCGGAAGTTGCCACAGGAATCCCTGCTCCTCCATCACCCGGAGGCTAACCATCCGTGCCCATTGGCGCTTCGCGCGCCGGACGGATGGCGGGCGGGCCATTGCCATAGGCATGGCGTAATCGGTCAGAAATTCCATGTATGCTCCTGCGGGGCTAGTCTTGCGGTGATCTCCAACGCGAGCATACACGAGCCCGTAGACCGACCAAAATACGAACAATTAGGTAGGTCGGAGCGTACCGTTTGTAATGGGTGCGTAAAGGATGGCACAGTTGTGCCACGGCAGCCTTTGCGGAGTGGCACAATCGTGCCATACGCTGATCCTCGCCACAACAACGGGCGAGTGTCCCTAGTTCATCGCCGAGCTCAGATGCACACCTTCGCGCAAGATATGCGACGTTCGCATGCGCACGCCCCAGGTTCGTGCCTCGGAAGGACTGGTCGGCGTTACGAGCACGCCTCGAGGATCATCACCGCTCCGTTACCCTGGCCGTGGCTGGCCGCTCTTGACGTGGCGATGATTGACTGAGTTTCACGTGGCCGCCGAGGCGACCGCGCGTCGATCCAGCGGGAGAAGCTGCTCAGGGGGTGCTTCTCGCGGTTCCATCATTCTCGTCGGTGGGGCGCTCGTGCTTGGAGCGAGTTGCGCGTCAGAGCCGCCGGAGAAGAGTGCCAGCAGCTGGTTCGTACTGGTTACCCCATAGCCACGCTTGATCGTGGCGATGTGTTTGTTGACGGTGTGTCGGCTGAGCCGCAGCGCTTCGCAGACTTCTTTCGGGGTTTTACCGCGAAGCAAGAGCCTGAGGACACGAGCAGGGCCGGCGTTAAGATGGACAGTTGCGGTTATGGGTGCCTTCGAGCGCTTCCCGAGCTGCTCTGCAAACCAGCTCTTGGGCGCGATAGCGAGGATGGAGTTGGCGCGGGTGAGCCACTTGTACAATTCACCTGCATCGCAGACGTCGAGGGCTTCGAGCGCGGCGGTCGCCGCGCGCCATGCGTACCCGATCCGGTCGAAGATCTCCCAGCTGCGTTGGAACCACCGACGTGCAAGATAGGCGTCGCCGTTGGCTTTACGCAGCATCGCTTGCGCGAACAGGATCTTAGCCTCTTGGCGGCTGTCGCTTCGGCTGCCGACGCGGGCGTCCATAGGCCCGGCGTTACGGAGCGCCTCGAGGTAATGCGCGGCCTTCATCCAGTTGTGATTGGCAAACAGTTCGACGAAAAGGAGGAGCGCCTCTTGCTCTTCGCCATGGATGCTGGGCCACTCGACATCGCGGGCGATATTGTCTGCGATCTCAAGCTCGACAGTCCACGAGCGGTTATTATACGCGCGGAGGAGGCGCGACAATTCAAGGCGCGCGAATGCTTCCCATGAAGGAGACGGTGCCAACCTTATTGAGAGTCGCAGGAAGCGCTCCATATTAAACCAGTCGCCGACGAGGGCGGCGGCAGTGCCCAGAGCGCGATACGTCTGGAATTTCTTGTCCGAGAGATCGTCTGTCCACGGGAGGGTTTCCGCCGTCTGCCAGGCCAGTGTGACGGCGTTCTGGTCGCACAAATTCGTGCCGACCGCGGCGAGAACGTGCGTAAGAGAGGCTTCGAGTGCGATGTCTCTAGTTCGCGATGCCTGGGCCTCAGAAAGCGCTTGGCGGGCGAGATGGAGCTGGCCAGCAAAGTCCTCGCGTCCCGCGCGGACCCAAGACGCCATAGTGTGGGCTCTGGCTTGGGCCAGCGGTTCGGGATCGATGAGACTGCGCTGAGCGAGGTCCTCGGCATCGTTGAATTGGTGCTTGAGCCAGTGGAACGTCGAGAGGTTTAAGTAGGTGTAGGCTTGGAGGCGTCGATGATCCAGTACGCGTGCTCGTTCGAGCGAGGCGCGTAGAAGGCGCTCGGCGGTATCGAGGTCGCCAGTGAAAAGATGAGCGCGCGCGAGGAGTATTGATGCTTCGAGGTGCGCCTCAGGGAAGGTCACCAACAGAAACTGCTGAGCGGTGAGAGTCCGCACCGCGCGTTGCGGGTTGCGAGCAAGCAGCACGCGGCCGCGCAGCAGTAATGCCTGCGCGAACGCTTCTGTAGGTCCGATGGGAATCGACTCGAGCAGCTGGAGACAGCGTCCGTATTCGCACCGGTATTGCGCTTCCTGCGCTTCGGTGATCGCCCGAGGTGCTTCGTCCGTGGTCAACCTGGCGGGGGCCCCCTTGAAATCCTTAGGCCTTTTCGCCTATAGGAGGGGGGACCCCTCGCTCTCAGTTAGCGGGCTTAGTAGGGGGGCAGCGTTCCGTCGGCGGCGGCTCCCCCGCGTGAGGGACCAGTGATGGTAAGGCCGCTAAGAGTTGCGGTCCGACTCATATATGGCGGTAGGGTCCCATCGGCGCTGTTCGACGCAATGGGGGCTGGAGGGAGGGATCCTCCTCCTCCACACCCCGTAAGACTGGCAACAGCGGTGATTGCGAGGAGTGTAGCTACCCAGCGCATTTTCATTGTGACGTGTCCTTTCGTGATGTAAGCTCACCGGCGGGTCCGATGTTGCCCGCCCAGCGAGACGATCATAGCCCGGTCTGGCACAAAAGTGCCATGCGGCCGGCCCCTTTTTCACCAAGGAAGCAGCCGAGCGGGCCGCAAGTTGCGCTATGTGGAAGGGAATGTGTGCCGGGGTTTCCGGCGGAGCGTCGGCGATGCGGGGCGAGTAGCCCCCAGGGGTGCCACTGCTGGCGTAGTCAAGGGATACTGGGGGCGTCGCGGTGCTCGACGAGCGCGCGCGTTACGGCGAGAATGTCGGGCGGTGCGTGGCGGTCGAGGATCGATAGAATGCGGTGATGTTCGCACTGCAGCACGTGGGCTAGGTCGCGGGCGAAGAGGAGGGAGTGCTGCTCGTATTCGCCGGCATCAAGCAGAACCTGGACGTCGTTTAGCGTGGCGGGGCGTTCGCGCATGATGGCGACGACGCGCTGCGGCTCGATACGAAGCGGCGGGCCTAGGCACTTTGCGACGGCTGCTGCAATCACCTCACCGAGAGACTGTTGCTGTGCGTCAGTCAAGGTGAGACGATAGCCCAGGTTGTCTAGTGTGTCGATCGCGACGCTTCTTGCGTCGTGGGCGATCGCTCGCGCACAGCCAAGCCAAACGCTCCCGTGCCCGGCCTCGCGCGCATGCAGTAGCGCTTCCTTCTCGGTTGGGAATCCTTCTGACCACGATACGAGATCGAGGCTGTATCGCCAAGGGATGCGCTCCGGATCGAGTGGCGCAGCACCCTGCGACTGCTGGGCAGGAGGCCTTTTCCTTGCCGCCCCTTTACGCTGCGAGATCGGTTCATCTGGAGGTGGGGATTGAGGCGCCGGCGTCCGCTCATCCGTGTAGATGGGCGCCGCGTCGAGCGGCAGAGCCTGCTGCGCAGCGTCCTCAGCAGGGGGGATGGAATCGGTGGACGGTGCCGGCGGAGCAACGGGAGCCACTGGCGCGGCAATACGCTCGGCATCTTCATAGCTTCCGCGCTCATTGACGATCGCCGCCAAGATCGCCAGATCCTTAGGTGAGATATCTCCCGTTGGCGGCTCGAGAGGCGCGCTCATCGGTGAAGAAGCGTCCGTGGGCGGCGACGCGTAGTCATCGAAGGGCGCGCGACTCGAGGGTACGTCGGGTAAGGCTCGCCTGGGAAGCGGTGATGGGCGCGACTTCGATGCCCTTGGCGGTGCGCCGGAAGAAGAAGCTGAACGCTAAGTGCGCTTCGCCGGCCGCTCCTTTGCCGGTCACGAGTGCGGCGACTTCCGTGGAGTTCGCCGGGACGCCTATGGCTTGCAGGGAGGACGCGAGGCGAGTGTAGACGCTCGCGTCTGGGACGCCCCCGGGGATGGCGCCGATACACCGGTAGCCGCGGGCTGTATTCGCGAGGAGATAACCGTGGGTACCGCTCTCCCCCTGCCTGAGGTCCACCTCAGCAAGATGCCGAGTCGTCGTGATATCCACTAGCGTAAAAGGCCAGGGGCTCGACGTGCCGGTGCAGTTGGCCGTCGCGACCAAGAGGGCAAGTACAAGGGCCATAATCGTGTTTTCGGCTGGAGAGGAGTGTACTCCCCCTCCCTGCGAACCTCCACCACCATGAACCTCCTCAAGCTCACCCTTGGCATCGTCGTCGCCCTGGGGGTAGTGGCCGTCGTCGCAACGATTGTGGGTGTGGTGTATCGGAGTTCGGAGGGCAGCGCACGGATCGCGGCTTGTGAAGGAACCGCGCAGCTGGTGGCGGCGGAGTTGCAGGCGGTGCAAATCGGTAATCCTGCCGTGAGTGTGCCGGTGCCGCTCTCCACGAGCGTACCTGTAGCGACCGTGCCCGCCGGGGTGGTCACCCTCAAGGAGCGCGGCAAGAGCCTCACGACGACGACGGCCGTCGGGGGCGTGCCATGTCTGAGTGACCGTATTGCGATAGCACCGCTCTCGCTGTCGGACAACGCGCAAATCGCGCGGCCGACGCCGACGCCGTAGCCGATGCGGCTGGCAGCCATGGTTGCCGCGCTCTTCATTGCGAGCGTCACGGTGGTGATGCTCATCGGGCGGGTTGCGCAGGGCGAAGCACAGATCTCGCGCCAAGCAACGACACGGATGCTGGCTAATGCGATCAGTGCGTCAGCGGCCGACCTGAGCAGCGACGTGGCGGGTGGAGTCAGCGGCTTGGACGTGAGCACCGTTGGCACGAGCTACAGCGGTACCACAGCCTGTGATGCGGCATCGTGCACGTGGCGCGCAACGGTCGCGAGCGAGAGTGTCGGTGGGAACGGACAAGTGGTAGTGGTGAACGGCGGCGGGACGCGGACGGTTACTAATCAGAACATCGCTACCGATTCCGGCGGTCATGCCGTCGCTAATGAGGCCGTCTATCGCTTGGACCTCACCACGCCGGCTAACCTCGTCCTTCCGCTCGATGTGACGATCCAAGTGCTCGATAGCAATCCGATCACTACACAGGTCTTAGGGATTCGCCTAGATCGGGCGGCCCTTGCTCCAGGGAGTGTGGACTATGCCGACCAGCTGTGCGGGAGCGCGGCGTTGAATTGCGCAGAGCTGACCACAGGCGCGGATACGACGGTGCCACAGGCGCAGAACGCGTGCTTCAGCCAGACAGCTGGCGCGGCCGAGGTCGCGACGCCGTGCACGCCTCTGGGCGACACCGCTACGACGCCGACACCGGTAAACAAGTACGCCACGCAAACAGACAATGACGGCTCTATTGGGCGCTAGGGCGCAATGACGCTCCTTCGGTTGGCCTGGATTCTCGCGGCTCTCGTGATACTCGCCGGGGCGACGATAGTAATTGTGCCGATCGAGCAGCGCGCTCAAGAGCAGCGGCAGGTGCAAGAGCTCGTCGACGTCATCGACCGCGCCGCCGGCATTGCAACGCAGCCGCAGCCGCTGCAGGGAGGGTACGCGATAGGTGGCGCGTCGGTGCAGCTGACAACTGGGGGTGCGACGCTAGCGCGAGGCCTCGCGCTCGGGGGCGCGGCGCCACTGACACTGGCAACGTACAAGATCGGGATTGCGTTTGGGGTGTGGGTGAAGCCAGCGGGTGGAGTATTCAATCCGGTGGCCTTTCCGGCAACGGTTGTGATCGATTCGGCAAAGCAGATCGCGGTTGTATCAGGTACGCCCTCATCGCTTGCCGCTTTTCCGCCTCCGTGCGATCATCTAGCGATTGGCTTCCCGGCGGGCGCGACGCCGCCAATCGACGCCACCTATATCTCCTGCGCAACAGGCACCGTCGAGCAGTCAGTACAACCATGAGTCCACGCCAGCGCCTGGAGGCGATCTACTACCGCGCGAAGCTGCTGATCTTGCGTGATTCGAGCCGTGAGGCTTACTTACTCGTGAGGCAGCGGGACATGAACGGTCGCGAACGGATCGTTCCCGCGTTTGGTGGTCTTGATCTGCCGGTCGATTGGCGGTCCGTGCAGCGTGCTAATCAAGAGACGATCGTTATCCGTCTGGCGATCATGTATCTATGGACGCTGCTCATGCAAGGATACTTTGTTCGCGCCGTTCACGTGAGCGCGATATGGTGGTTGCCCGGCTCATTCATTTCGGGTTTGCTGCACAAGCTGTGGTGGTGGACCGGCATCGCGTGGCCCGTCCTGATCGTATGGCTCATAGGCTTTCTCGTGATGGACGCCGTTGTACGAACGATTCGGGTTTACCGGTCGTGCGATCGAACGGAATTGTCGACTGAGCATGGGAGCGCGCAGATTGGGGCTCCCGAAGACTTCGCATCAGCTAATCCCTCAAACAATCTGTTCCCGCCCGGATACGACATCTTTGGCGGCTTTGATGCGCGGGAACGTCGACAGCGTATTCTTGATCTCGAGGCGTTCGACGCGCAAAAGGCTCAGACCGCCGAGCGAATCTTGCATTCGGAAGCCCCAGAGCTTGCGCTTGGATCGCAAGCACTTGTCGATGATGATCGGCGCGATCGACCGCGGTCCCGCGTGCAAGAAATCCTGGACTCGGAGTGATGCGCCGGAGGAGGTCTGTGTGATTCCGGCAGGAGCCGTCTTTCGGCGTTCTGTGACTGAGGCCCAAGCGTCAGGCAACGACGTGGAATGGGCGCGAAGACTCGCCTTTGCAAAAAAGCTCAATGCCATGCAGCCGGCGTTTCTTTTGGGGCGCTATCGTAATCCGCACCGCGACGGTGAGCCGGTATATCTTTACGACGCGAGCGACGGCTTCATCGGTCTGTACTACCCAACGCGTACCGGCAAAGGCATAAGCTTTGTGGTGCCAAATGGATTCGTTTGGCCGCACAGCATGTTCTATAGCGATCCGAAGATCGAGACGATCAAGCTGATTGGTGCTTACCGCCGCTACTGCCTTGGCAATCGCGTCTTCGTAGTTAATCCAAACAGCCGCGCTCCATACATATCGAAGTATAACTTTCTCGATGAAATTCGTGTCGCGACGTTTTATGAGATTCCGGACACCTACAACCTGTGGACTGCGCTCGTCGACCCAGACGGTACCGGGTTCAGAGATGCGAAAGAGGCCATCTGGAAGCGGCGTGCGCGCGACCTCGGCTGTTGCTTCACCTTGCATGTACTCTACGCTCGCGAGTTTCGCGAGAAATCATTAGCGACCGTCATCGACTTTCTGAGCGATTCGAGCACGCCGTTCGATGCGAAGCTAAAGCACATGAAGCAGTATCAGCATGATCCCGATGGTCGGTTCGGATGGAAGGACGTGTACGGCCGCTTGATGCGCACGCACCCCTACATTGCAGCGAAGCTACAAGAGCAAGATGACCGGACCCCGCAAGAAGCCATGACAGTACTCGGCGAGGTGCGGAGCTACTTGTCGTATTTCCAGAGCCCGACTGTGCGAGAGAACTCGTCGCGCAGCGACTTCTCGATGCGTGATCTTATGGATGGGGTAGTTCCATCGACGTTGTCACTTGCAATGACCCCCGACGAGCTCGAAGCCGCCCAGCCGTACCTGCGCCTTTTCCTCAATTTGGCGATCAATCGCAATCTTACCGACATTGAGCCAGATCCGCTCACGTTGAAAATGAAGCCAGCTCATTTGTGGGCCAACGGCTTGATTCTTGATGAGTTTACGGTCTTCGGCCGCCTCGATATCTTCGCGAAGCAGCAGGCATTTATTGCCGGGTACCGCTGGAAGACGGCGACGGTTGTTCAAGACCACGCGCAGATCAAGGGCGATTACGGAACGTTTGAAAATATCACCTCGAACCAATCGACGATGCTGTACTCGCGCATGAACAACAGCGATAGTGCCAAGTTCTTTTCCGAGAAGACTGGCATGCGGACGATCGGACAGTATGGATCGAGCGAAGCGATTTCGGTTGGAATGAATGCCGGAGTGTCATACTCCACGAATTACTCAACGATAGGGCGCCCACTCATTCGCCCGGAGGAGCTCGAGGCGATGAGCAACGAGTTTGCCTGGTTGAAGCAGAGCGGTCGGCCGCCGCTGCTTATCGAGAAGACGCCATATTTCGAAGAGGACTCGCGCTTTGCGCACCTGGTGGCAACGTTCCAAGATGAGCGTGGCGACGTGATCCCGCGTGAGGAGCAACAGTCGCAGGTGAACATCCGCGAGCTGCAGGCGGAGTACCTCGATTGGTGCAGGCGCAACTCCGGCATCGATCGCCGAGTGATCGAGGAAGAGGAGAAGGCCGAGCAGTTCCAGGAACGGGTATGCGACCAGCGCGAGCGCTACATCGCGCAGGCACGTGCCAATAACGCCTTTGCGTTTGCGTCGTGAAGCGAGTCACCCACGCGTACATCGTCGCCGATCAAGATCGGGCGGCGCTCCTTGCGCTGAAGACGACACTCGCGCAGATGGAGGGCGCGCCGCCCAAGGTCGACTATCGTCTGCACGCCGTCATCCGGATCGGTGAGTCGGTGATCGTTCTTGTACCGGACCGCGGCATCATGGCGCCAACGTCTCCGGATGCACGCCCACCAACCAAGCGCGACCTCCCGTGGCTCCCCTCTGAGGTCGTGTGGGTCCCGAGCGGTGAGTTGTCGCGCCGTAAGGAGGAGGAGCGCGGATGGACGCAGGCACGGCTGGCGGATGTCCGCTCCCTACTCAGCGATGCGGGTGCGGTTACGTTGGTGTCGAGTAGCGATCGGTCGAAGCATGCGCTCGACGAGCTGGCAATCGAGCTACCCGAGGACCGGCGGATGCGGGCGGTCCGACTGCCAGCGGGCGCGCTACCGGAGGCAGTTGCTGAGGCGTTGACGCACGCACGAAGCTACAGTCCGCCGCGCGAGATGATTACGGCGCGGCGCACGTGCCTGGCACTGGACTATCTCGCGTCGATGAACTTCCGCATCGGCGTGAGCACGTGCTTACGCGACGCCAAAGTAGGGCCGGACAAAGGCTTGCGGCTCACGCTCATAAAGGCCGGCATCCTCGGGGCGATCTCGCTGACAGGCAACGAGGACGCGTCCCAGCGCATGGGCTGGCGGCGCGAGGTGATCGTTCAGAGAGAGGGTGGCGAGGAGATGCTGGCCCTCGATGCGCGGGATCCTCTACCGCTCGATCTCAGCTACCGTGATATCCTCTCGCGACGTCCGGCGAGCGGCGTTTGGGGGTCGATCGTCGAGAGCGAGCCCTCGGATCTCACCATTCAACCGCCGGCGCCGCTCACAGTTGGCGGGCTGATCCGCGCAGGGGTAGAGATAATAAATCTGGCCCAGGCATTGGGGTATCTCAGCGGTGCGGGTCTCGTCGCCCACGCTTGGGATGCCGGGAAAGGCTATCCGCCGGCGGACCGCGCCCTGATCGAGCGTGCGATGTCGCTCTTGCCGGAGGGGTTCGATCGGGAGGCGCTGAGGCGGGCCCTCGGGCGGGAATTGCCGCCGGCGGCGGTGGCAGCGAGGTACGCGATTACACCGATAGTTGGCTCACGGGATGTGCCAGATCTCGGTGAGCGACAGCGGTCGCTATGGCAACTCATCCTACGCCGGTGGGTGCAGCATCTCGCGGGTCCGGCGCGCGTGCGCCGCCGGCGGATCGCAGCCCACCTAGCCGGGATGACCTTTGCGACGTGGACGTATGACGAAGTCCTTGAGCCCGGCTGGGTCGAGCACGCTCCCCCACTGTCCGATCCGGCGCTATGGCGTGTAGGTGAGCGCGTTCGCGTAGTGGAGAGCGTGGTAGAGCCGAAGTTTCCCCCAGCGCGATCGCTCAGTGAGTTGATCGATGGGCTATCACTTGCCTGGCAGACGACGGCCTGGGAGCGAGAACGTGTGCCAGGTGCAGTGGTGGCCAGCCCTCGCTCACTGCTGACCGCGTTTGCGAGCCTAGTTGAGGAGGAGCTTGTGGGGGTTGACGGGGACCGCGCCCATCTGACCGCACTCGGCAAGCAGGTATTAGCTTTCCTGCCGGCCGAGCTGCGGCACCCGGCCTGGATTGCGAACCTGCGGTCGAGCGCTCAGCGGGCTTCCAGCGAGGCCGCCCGGCGAATGGTGCGGGGAGACCTAGACAATGCGATCGTGCGGTACGCGCAGCGCCTTCCTACGGTTGCTGTGACGGTGGCGCCACGTGTGTGGACGGAGGAGACGCCGTCTACGGCCGGCGCAGCCGAGGGAGCGGTGGGGGGCCGCAGCGGCCTGGAGCTTGATACCAAGGAGTCAGCTCGCGCCTCGGTCCCCAGCGACGATCGCCACTAACAATTCAGCGAGTGTAGATTGCGCGCTTCATATCTCGTTAGGATGGCTTTAAAATCTTGACATATATGTCAACTACTGCTACGCTGAGTGGCGAGGAGAGGCAATATGACCGGATGGCGAGTAGCGAGGCTGGCGGGCAGGCTTCTTAAGGCGCGGAAGGCTCGTCGAACCGTTAAATCCGTTGCCGCTAGCGATCTAGCGCAACGCCGTCGATCCTGCCGCAAGGGTCGCCGGCGTACACCGAAGCGGGGCTGACCCAGCCACCCTGACGGTACCGTAGCATCATCCCGCCGTTTAACGAGCACGGCGTGCTCGATCCTGGCGATTACGATATGACGCTTGGCGAGCTTGCTCGCTCTCATCTCGTCGCCGGCTCCGGGGAGCCTGGTTGGGATGCGGAGTGGCGCGGTCTACTTGTGCGCAACTTGAGCGTCCT
>SCQY01000073.1 GCA_004298665.1 bacterium
CCAGCCTAGATTCGAAGAGAGCGGCGGTTCTCCTAGTCAGTGTCCGACGGCGATCTCCGCTCGCTCCGGAAGCGGCTGCAGCCTCGTCGCGTGCCTCTTCTGATCGGCATCCTCGCTCGGTCCCGGCGACGAGAGCGCCAGGCGAACGAGGCGGCGTCCTTCGACGGCATCCGGCTTGAGCGCAAGCACACGATAGGCGCACTGGCGGGCGAGAATCGGCTCACCCTTGGCAATCCAACACTCCCCCTGCCGCTCCAGGCTGTGCGTGTAGAGTTCCTGGAACATGGCGACTCGCGGCGCGAACCATGGCGCGGACGCATCCTCCTGGAGCAGCGGACCGCGATAGAGCGCGTCGGCTGCGCGGTAGTGCGCAATCGCCTCGTCGTGGTGTCCGCGCTCGTACTCCTCGTCGCCGTCGACGATGTGCGCCTTGAACCGGCGGGCATCCACGACGATGTGCGCGAGGTTGAGGCAGATCGCGCCGTTGGTGCTGATATACCGCTCGGCGCCTTCGCTCCCGACCACCGTTCCGATGGCCTTTCGTACGTTCGCGCATGCCGTACGCAAGGATTGACCCGCCAGATGCGGATCGGCGTGCGGCCAGAACGCTTCGATGAGCTCACCGCGCGAAGCGCTGGAATTTCCCTTGAGCAGCAAATACTTGAAGATATCCTGATCGCGCCGCCGCACCCACGGGATCGGTTGACCGCCGATCTCCGCTTCGAAGCGGCCGAACATCTTCACCGTCATCGGCACGGCCGGCACGCTTTCGCCGGCGGTAATGCGAGGCTCGGCGCCGCACAGGCGCGCGACGACGCGATACGGGCGGTAGCCGCTCTCATCGTAGCGCACGAAGAGACCCGTCGTCTCGAGCTCGGGCAGCGCGTTCTGGGCGCCTGCCATCAAGTTGCGAAACGCCGTACGCTCTCGTTCGCTTGCGAACTCCAGCTCGCGTGCAACGAACTCGCTGAAGAAACGCCCTTGCCTGCGGACCCAATCCTCGAACGCTCCGCTCAGCGGACGGCCGGTACTGGCAGCGTGGCGGAGCACACCGGTCGTCACGGCAGCCCAGCCCTCGCTCTCGTGAAGCAGGCCGGAGATGTCGCGTGGAGTGGACGCCACCCCTAACGCTTCCGCCAGCCGCGTCGTTTCGTAGACGTCGAACGCTAGCATCTGCGCATCGCAGAGCACAGCGCAGCCGCTCGCCAGCATGCGGCTGACGTCGATGATCGCTCGCGAGCGCGTCCCCACGATCAAGTTGACGCCGGCTGGGGCCTCGTTGATCAGCCGCTCGATCTCCTCGAGCGTCTCCTCCGCCGCCATCGCCACGTCGTGGAAGGCAATCTCCACGGGGGCGCAACGGCGCAGCGCAATGAGCAGCTCGTCGAAGGACGCCGGTGCCTTGGCAAGGTTCAGCGCTCGCGCCAATCGCTGGCGCATCGCCCGCGGGGACTCTGCGCGCTGGGAACGCACGCAGGCGCCTCTCCCTTGCTGCTGCATATATGTCACGATCGAGGTGAGCTTTCCCGATCCCGACGGCGCGGCGACGAGGCGAACGGGAACGTCGGCATGCCTCTTGAGCCATGATTCGATCTTCGGCCGCGATATGAGATGGGGAGCCAAACGCGGGAGCGGCGTTTCGGCTAATATGCCTGGCATGGAGACCAACCTCCGGTACGCGCGAATACTGGGGGCTTTCAGTCTAACCGAGCAGCGAAAATGTGATGTGGGTCAATAGACCTAGTTCTTCAAGAACTGTGTATCAACAGCGATGAAGGCGCAAGCATGCTAGCGCTCTCTAGCGTGGCTGATGGAGGAAGCCGACGGAGAGCCATGGGAACGCGGCTACCACGATCAGCGCGAGCAGCAGCGCGAAGAGATACGGAAAGATTCGCCCCATCGACTCATCGGGCGATACTTTACCCACGGCGCATGCGGCGTAGAAGCCCACGCCAAACGGCGGCGCGAAGAGTCCCAGCCCCATAGCGAGGATCACGACGATGGCATAGTGGACCTCGTTGACGCCCAGCTCGCGCGCTACGGGAAAGAGCAGCGGCCCGAAGAGCACGATCGCGGGAATCCCCTCCAGAACGCTGCCGAGCACGGCGAAGGCCACGATCGAGATCGCCAGGAAGCCTGCATGCCCGCCCGGCACGTGCGCCATCGTGGTGGCCAAGCCTTGCGAGAAGCCCGACTGCGTGAGGGCCCAGCCCATCGCGGTGGCCGTTCCGATGATCAGCAGAATCGCCCCGGAGAGCGAGGCCGTTTCCACCAGCATCGGGTAGACGCGCCTCCAGTCGAAGCGCCGATAGAGCACCAGCCCGACGATCACGGCGTAAGCGATGCCGACCGTCGAGACTTCGGTGGCCGTGGCGACGCCGCCCAGCACCACGGCGCGAATGAGGAACGGCAGCACCAGCCCCGGGAGGGCGATCACGAAGGTCTTCATGATGAGCTTGGCCGAGGGGCGCGTCGCTAGGTCCGTGCGATCGTTGCGCGAGCGCAAGAAGACGACGCCTACCAGGGCAAGGGCAGCGATCGCCGCCGGCAGTAAACCGCCCGTGAAGAGCGCCGCGATCGAGGTTCCAGTGACCGAGCCGATGATGATCAGCACCAAACTCGGCGGAATCGTCTCGGCCATCGCTCCCGAGGAGGAGAGCATAGCGATCAGCTCGCCGGGAGGAGTGCCTCGGCGGCGCATCTCCGGAAAGAGCACCGGCGCGACGGCCGCCATGTCCGCTGCCTTCGATCCCGAGATCCCGGAAACCAGATACATCGCGCCTAGCAAGACGTAGCCGAGCCCGCCGCGGATATGTCCCACCAAGGCCGCCAAGAAGTCGACCATCACCCGCGCGATGCCCGTCATCTCCATGAGCAGGCCCAGCAGCACGAACAGCGGGACGGCCAAGAGAACAAGCCCCGACATCCCTTCGCTCATGCGTCCCACGACAACCGAGAGCGGAACCGATGTCGTCAGCGTGAGGTACGAGAGCGTGGCGACGCCGAAGCTGAAGGCGATCGGAACGCCGATGCCCACGCAGATGGCGACGATCACCACGAAGAAGACCACGAGGTTGGCGTTGCCCATCGCCAGCAGCGCAGGTTTGGCGACCCACAGAAGCACCGCCACCGTTCCCGCTACGGCGAGCGCGGTCACGGCCTGCCGCCACGTTTCGCGCCTGGCCAAGCGCAGGACGGCGATGGCCAGCATCAGGATCGCGCCGGCGAAGAGCGCCGCGACGCGCCAAGAGTCGTGCATCTGGAGCGCCGGCGTGAGGATCGCGTCCTGCGCCGCCATGTACTGCTGTGCGGGCGCCACGATCTCCAAGAGAAAGATCGCGACGATGACGGCAGCAAGGCTCTCCAGGAAGGCTCGGCTTCCCGGCGCCGCGCGCCTGACCAGCGTCGTGAGGCGCATGTGCTCCTCGCGCCGTAGGGCAATCACCGATCCGAGCATAGCCAGCCAAATGAAGAGCGTCTCGGCCAGCTCGTCGGTCCAGACGAACGGATGGTTGAACACGTAGCGGGAGACGACGCCCGCGAGCAGGATCGCCACTTCCGCCGCTACCAGCACGGCGGCCGGGACTTCCGTGGCCCAAGCGAGCGCGGCCTCCAGCGGCGGCAGCGCTACCGACCGCTGGGGGCTCAGCTCCTCGAGGATGCCGTCTCCGATGGCCACGATCTATCGTTAGCCCAGTTTACCGGCGTACTTCTCCAGCACCGCCCAGGCGTCCGCACCGTACGAAGCCTTCCATTGCGAGTAGAAGCCGGCTCTGGCCAGCTCCTCGCGGAACGGCGCAGCAGCCGGCTTGTTGAAGGACATGCCCTGTCCTTTCAGCTTCGCTTGCAGCGAATCGTTGAGCGCCTTCACGTCTGCTCGCTCCTTCACCGCGGCAGCGTTGAAGTTCCGCGCGGCGATCTCCTGGAGATCCTTCGGCAGCTTGTTCCAGGCATCCTGATTGGCCAGGAACCAGAAGCCGTCCCACATGTGGTTGGTCAGCGAGCAGTACTTCTGTACTTCGTACAGCTTAGCCGTCTCGATGATGGCCAGCGGATTCTCTTGACCCTCCACCACCTTCGTCTGAAGCGCGGAGTAGACTTCGCTGAAGTTGATGCCCGTTGGAGAGGCGCCGAAGGCTTTGAACATCGAGGTCCACAGCGGGCTGACCGGGACGCGGATCTTGAAGCCCTTGAGGTCGGCGGGCGAGGTGATGGGATGGGTACTGCTCGTCATCTCGCGGTAGCCGTTGTCCCACACTTTGTCGAAGGCATGAAGGCCGGCTTTCGAGACGGCCGCGCGCACGTAGGCGCCAAGGTCGCCGTCCATGGCCGACCAGACTTGCTTGTAGTCATCGAAGGCGAAACCGATGCCGTTGATCGAGGCCACCGGAACGAGCGTCGCGAGAATGAGGCCGGAGAGCGTGAAGAACTGAATGGCTCCCGAGCGCAGCTGGGAAAGCATATCCGTGTCGCCGCCCAGCTGGTTGTTCGGGAAGATCTGGACTTCGAGCCGGCCGTTCGACTCCTGCTTGATCTTGTCGACGGCCTCGCGCGCCCGAAGATTCATCGGGTGTGACAGCGGCAGATTGTTTGCGTACTTGTAGGTGAACTCCGCGGCATCGGCGCGGAATCGCACGATGCCGATCGAGGCGAACGCCGCCGAAGCCCCGGCGGCAAACTGCTTACGGGTGATTCTCTCCACGTGTATCTCCTCTAGCTAGAGCGGTCGAAGACTGGTGCATATTAGTGCATGACGAGGCCGCCGTCTATCACGAGCGTCTCGCCGTGGACGTACGAAGCACGCGGCGAGAGCAGCCAAACGATGCCCTCGGCGATTTCGCCGGCTTCGCCGCTGCGTTCCAACGGAATCATTCGCTCGATCCGCTCGCGGTGCGCGGCATCAGCGAAGGAACCTGCGACCATGGGCGTGAGCGTCGGGCCGGGCGCGACGCAGTTCACCCGGATCCCTGCGGTGGCCAGCGCCCGCGCCGCATTCCGGGTGAGCGCGAGCACAGCCCCCTTGCTGGCCGCATACGCCGCCGTCCCGGAGAGACCGCCGCCCAGCAGCCCCGCCACGCTGGCAACGGTGCAGATGCGTCCGCCCTGCTGCATGCGGCGCGCCGCTTCGCGAATGCAGAGAAATGTTCCAACGACGTTGACGTCGTAGACGCGGCGAAAGGACGCTACGCTCGCCTCCATGAACGGCGTGGTGTCGACGATGCCCGCGCAGGTCGCCAAGGCGTCGATGCGCCCCAGCTCGGTAACGATGCGGTCGAAGGCAGCGATCACGGCGCTTTCGTCGCAGCAGTCGAGACCCACTGCGATGTGACTGGATCCGGCCTCGCGGGCCGTGCGCAGCGCCCCCTCCGTGTCGAGATCGAGACAGGCCACGCGATAGCCTTCGCGCGCAAGAGCGAGCGCCGTGGCGGCACCGATGCCGCTGGCAGCCCCGGTGACTGCAGCGACGGGCGTGGAGTCAACCATCTAGCGTACTGCCTCCCATAGAAGTACGGCGTGACTGGAGACGAGCGCAACGTTCACTACAGCATCTCCAGCGGCGAAGTGAGATAGGCCGCTACCTGCGCCAAGAAGCGCGCAGCCGGGGCGCCGTCGATCCAGCGGTGGTCGAAGCTCAGCACCAATTGGAGGACGCGTGCGGGGACGATCTGGCCCTCGCGCAACCACGGCCGCTCGAGGGCCGCTCCCATGCCGAGAATCGCGCGCTGCGGCGCGTTGGGCAACGGCCGCACGCGGGCGATGCCGGCCGGGCCGACGTTGGAGATGGAGATAACGCCGCCGGCAACGTCGTCCGGGCCAAGGCGCCCCTGGCGTGCCAACGCGGCAAGGCGCCCGATCTCCGCGGAGATGGAGCGCAGGTCGCGCGCCTCGCAGTTGCGCACCACGGGCACCATCAGCCCGGCATCGGTATCGACGGCGATGCCGACATCGCTGGCCTTACCTTCGGAGACCGCCGGGTGATCGCGCAGCGCACGCGCCACGGCCAAGGCCGCCGCCGCCGTCCACGAGACGCCGGCGCGGCGCGCGATCAGCGCCGCCAGCTCCGTGGCATCGATCTCCGTGCTCACGTCGGCCACGGGCAGCAGTGCGACCTCGCTCATGTGGCGGTAGATCGCGCCGCGCACCCCGGTGGGAATCTCCGTAACGGGCGCTCGCGATATGGGCACGGCCAAGACGTCGTCGAGTGTGATGCGTCCGCGAGGACCTGTACCGTGCACCGCATGCAGATCGACGCCGCGCTCGCGCGCCGCGCGCCGCGCCACGGGCGATGCGACGACGCGCGCCCCACTCACTCCGCTATGCTGCGTTCGTGGGGACCCCGTTGCTTGAACGGTTCCGGGGCACTCGCCCCGGCTTGTATCACTCACTCCGCTATGCTGCGTTCGTGGGGACCCCGTTGCTTGAACGGTTCCGGGGCACTCGCCCCGGCTTGTATCACTCGCTCCGCTATGCTGCGTTCGTGGGAATTCTGTTGCTTGAACGGTTCCGGCGCACTCGCCCCTGGTTGAATCTTGCTGGACCGGCTCGACTGCTGCGACCTGTTCGCCTTCGCCCGAGAAGTAGGCGATCGTCGCGCCCGGCTCGAGCTCGGAGCCTTCGGCGGCCTCGATACGCTCGAGGACGCCCTCGAACGGCGACTCGTATTCGAAGGCGATCTTGTCCGTCGCGACTTCGACCAGCGGCTCGCCTTTATCGACATGCTCCCCGGCGGCCTTGTGCCACTTCGACACCACGCCGCTCGTCATCGTCAAGCCCAGCTTGGGCATCGGCAACGCACGGCTCATACCCCGCTCACTCCGCTGCGCTTCGTTCGTGGGGACCCCATTGCTTGAAAGATTCCGGGGCACTCGCCCCGGTTTGTACGGCTCATAGCTGCTCCGCTGCGCTTCGTTCGTGGGGACCCCATTGCTTGAA
>SCQY01000074.1 GCA_004298665.1 bacterium
CGCCGCTCCGCCGCACAGCGCGATCGCAACGATCATCGTGCTCATCAGCTGTCGAACCTCAAAATCTTGGCGATCGCGGCGCCGGCCATGATCTCCAAGGCTACGACCGCTCCGATGACCATGTGACCGATGGACGTGAAGAGTAACGCTGCCCCCATCTGATGTTGGGTCGAGACGACGAAGAGCCCGACGAAGATCGGTAAGGCGACCAAGATATAACCGCTGGCCCGGCCCTGCGACGTAAGCGCACGAATGCGACGCTGCAGGCGCCGGCGATCCCTGATGGTTCCCGCAAGGTTCTCGAGCACTTGGCCGAGATCGCCGCCCGTCTGCGATTGCACCCGGATGGCGCGCGACATCATCTGCATCTCGCCCGCCGGGATGCGCTCGGCGAGCTTGTCGAGCGCATCCAGCAGCGGCACACCG
The DNA here is from genome assembly GCA_004298665.1 of bacterium. Classification (GTDB taxonomy): domain Bacteria; phylum Vulcanimicrobiota; class Vulcanimicrobiia; order Vulcanimicrobiales; family SCRA01; genus SCRA01. The sequence goes on from SCQY01000074.1 coordinate 427, forward strand.
ACGTTTGATTCGCCGATCACCCGCGAAAACTCATGACGCGCGGGATCCGCCAGCTCTTCGGTCACGAGCACCATCGCTTGGCGCAGGCCCAGTCCGACGCGCAGCGAGCTGGACATCATCCGCAGTACCAGCTCGAGCTGTCCCAGAAAATTCTGCTGCCAGGCATTGGCGCGCATGCGCAGCCACAGGCGGGCGCCGCCGGCGGCTATCGCGCCCACGGCCACAAGCGTCACGATGCCTGCAACGAAGTTCAGGCGCAGGACCAGCGCCAGGATCACCCAGGAGATGGCGATTGCCGCCAGTGCCATCAAGACGAAGTCCTGCGGCCGTACGTCGATATGCGCGGCAGTGATAGCGCGCTCAAGACCTTTATTGGAGAACGAGAACCGCTTCACCGCCTGCTCCCAGAACGAGACGACGAGCAACGAAGCGATGCCGATGACGCCGACGGCAATGGCGAGCGGCATGACGCCTACCATGACGACCCCGCAGGCGAAAGGGTCGCTAAGCGGCGGAAGTCATATTCGATACCCAGCTCTTCGAAACGCCGCAGTGCCTGGGGCTGCACGCCCGTGAAGAGAAAATCGCCTTTGACGCGATTCTCCGCATCCATGCCGTGCTGCTCGAAGCGCACCAGGTCCTGCATGGTGACGACGTCGCCCTCCATGCCGACCACTTCAGTCAGGCTGACGATCCTTCGGGAGCCGTCGCGCAGGCGCGCCACCTGTACCACCAGATCCAGCGCGCTTGCGATCTGCTCGCGGATCGCGCGCACGGGCAAGTCGAACCCGGCCATCATCACCATCGTCTCGATGCGCGCCATTGCGTCGCGCGCCGTATTGGCATGTGCAGTGGTCAGCGAGCCGTCATGGCCGGTATTCATCGCCTGGAGCATATCGAGCGCCTCGCCGCCGCGGCACTCGCCTACGACGATCCGGTCGGGACGCATGCGCAGCGAGTTGCGAACGAGATCGCGAATCTTGATCTCGCCGCGCCCTTCGATGTTGGCGGGGCGAGCTTCCAGACGCACCACGTGCGTTTGTTTGAGCTTCAGCTCGGCGGCGTCCTCGATGGTGACGATCCGCTCGTGGTCCGGGATGAAGCTAGAAACGACGTTCAACAGCGTGGTCTTACCGGATCCGGTGCCGCCGCTGATCGCGATGTTCAAGCGGCCCTGCACGGCGGCGCGCAGGAAGTCGAGCATCGGTTCGTTGAGCGTGCCGAGGCGCAGATAGTCTTCCGCCTCGAGGCGTTTGGTACCGAAACGGCGGATCGTCAACGTTGCGCCGTCGATCGAGAGCGGCTCGATGATCGCGTTGACGCGCGAGCCGTCGGGAAGACGCGCATCCACCAAAGGCACCGCTTCGTCGACGCGCCGCCCGAGCGGGGCGAGGATCCGTTCGATCACCAAGCGCAGTTGCTGCGGGTCCGTGAAGCGCTTGTTGGTCAGCTCGATGCGCCCGCCGCGTTCCACGTAGATGCGCTGAAAGCCGTTGACCATGATCTCGGTGACGCGCTGATCGCGCATGAGATCTTCGAGCGGACCGTAGCCCAGCGCCTCGTCCACGATTTCCTGGCGCAGCAGCGCCGCATCTTCCGAGGAGCCGGCGTCGCCGCGCTCGGCCAAGAGGCGCTGGACGACGGCACCTACTTGCAGCCGAAGCTCGTTCTGCTTCTGCTGGTCCGTATGGGCGCGGCTGAGCGCCACCACGTCCACCTCTTTCGAGATGCGTGCGTGAACGTCGGCTTTCAAGATGTCGCGCGCTTGGCGCGCAAGGTCTCCCTGACGCCGTTGCGGTTCGATCTCCACCACGTTCTCCGGCGCTGCCGCTCCGTCGGAGTGACCGTTGCTGGAAGGTGCAGAGGCCTCGGCCGCCGGCCGCGGATCGCTTGGGCGTTCGCGCCGCTCGGGATGCGGCAGCGGCAGCGAGACGGAGAGCTGGCGGTGGCTGGCCAACGGCGGCTCGTCCAGCAGACGCTTGGCCAAGGCTTCCACGGCACGTCCGCGCCCACGGTCGTGCGCGTT
>SCQY01000075.1 GCA_004298665.1 bacterium
CTGGCTCAGCCCGTCACGGTCTTCGAGTGCAAAGGCGATGCCGGCGCTCCCAAGCAGTACACGTGTCCGCATTGGGCAGCGATTCCCGCGGACAAAGTGGCGAAGTAACGCTCCGCCCCGGACCGCCGCGATGCATAATCTTTTGGTACCGTTCGTCGGCGGTCTGGGGCAAGGTGTCCTCCTCTTCCTGATCGCCAGCGGACTCACGCTCATCTACGGCGTGATGCGGGTGCTGAACTTCTCGCACGGCGGCTTCTTCATGTTGGGCGCGTATTTTACGTACACCCTGGCGCGCGGCCACGTGCTGCCGGCAGCGCTGCTCGTACTCGTCGTCGTGGCTGCGGGATTGCTCACGGCCCTCGTGGGCGCCGTCACGGAGCGCGGCGTCTTCCGCCGCCTCTACGCGCTTCCCGAAATCTCCTCGCTGCTGGCTACCTTCGCCCTGCTTCTGGTCTTCGAAGGCCTGGGGCGTCTGCTCTGGGGCATCGCCCCGCTCTCCCAGCCGCAGTCGCCCGCCTTCCTCGGCGAGCTGCATCTCGGCGCGGTGACGCTGCCCGCGTATGACGTCTTTCTCTATGCCGTGGGCACGGTCGTTGTCGTGGGGCTCGAGTGGCTGGTGGAGAAGACCGAGTTCGGCCGCATGGTGCGCGCAACGGCGGCGGACCGGCAGATGGCGGCTCTGCTGGGCATCGATGTCGAGCGCATCTTCCTTGCGATGTTCTCGCTGGGCATCTTTCTCGCGGGCCTAGGAGGAGGTCTGGTTTCGCCGCTCATCGGGCTGACGCCGGAGCTCGCCGTCTCGTTCATCATCCAAGCCTTCGCGATCGTCATCGTCGGAGGACTCGGAAGCATCCGCGGGACGCTGCTTGCCGCCATCTTCTTCGGACTGCTCAATGCGTATCTGGTGGCGCTGCGCCCCGAACTGGCCGACTTCAGCCTCTACATCGGCATGGGCCTGTTCTTGATCTTCCGGCCGCAAGGCATCATGGGCCGCGCTGGCGCTCCGGGAGAGCTGGCCGCATGAGAGCGTCGCTCGGCGCCGGCGTTGCAGGAGTTGTACTCCTTGCGCTTGCGCTCCCGCACTGGGCGAACGGAGCGCAACTGTTCTTCTGGGAGACGGTGCTGATCCAGATTCTCTACGCGCTCAGCGTCAATCTCCTGATCGGCCACGCCGGCATCCCGTCGTTCGGGCAGGCTGCGTTCTTCGGCATCGGCGCCTATGCCGTGGGCCTTGCCTCCGCCGTGCTCCCGCCGATCGTCCTGCTGCCGTTGGCGATGGTGCTCGCCGCACTTGCGGCTTTGGCGGTGGGAGCGATCGCCCTGCGCACGTACGGTATCGCCTTCGCGATGGTGACGCTGGCGGTAGGCCAAGTGCTCTATACTGCTACCCTCCATGTCTCCGTGCTGGGCGGCGAGAACGGTTTGGCCGGCATCGACCGCGGGAAGCTCTTCGGTATCGTGCTGGGAAGCCCGACCGCGTTCTGGTATCTCTGCGCCGCCTGCGTGGGCTTGGGGATCCTGGCGTTGCGGACCGTCCATCTCTCGCCGTTTGGTCACCTGCTGCGAGCGATGCGCGACGATCCGTTACGCACGCGTTTCCTGGGCGTCGATATCCGCGCGCAACGCCTAGGCGCCTTCGTCATCGCCGGTGCATTCGGCGGCCTAGCCGGGGCGCTCTTCGCGTACGCGAATCAGATCGTCACACCGGATGCCTTCGCCTGGGTGCGTTCGGGAGATCCCATCATCATGGCGCTCATTGGCGGTATGTCCACCTTCTGGGGCCCAGTCGTCGGCGCGCTCATCTACACGTGGGTCACGCACGCTTTCGCTGAGCTGACGCCGGCCTGGATCCTCTACGTCGGCATCGTCTTTCTCTTCTTCGT
>SCQY01000076.1 GCA_004298665.1 bacterium
AACGCCTCCAGCGTGACGGTCAACGGCGCCTTCAGCGTGGGAACCATCTTCACGACGGGCAACGGCGTCAGCGCCGTCGGCAGCTTCGATAGCGCATCCGGGCAAGACGAAGCGACGCGCACAAACGTCACCAATGCTCTGCTGACCGTTTCGAAGGGATCCGGCCCCTTGCGCTTCGGATTGACCGCGGGGCTCTATGACTTTCCAGTGGTTGGCTTTGCGGGCAATCCGACGATCCAGAAAGGTGCCAACACCAACCTCTTCACGGCGTTCCCTTCGGCGTATATCGGCTACGCGCCGAGCTCGAGCCTGACCATCACCGCCGGCCAGCAGCTCACGCTGCTCGGATCCGAGGGCGTCTTCACCTATCAGAACGTGAATGTTCAGCGCGGCATCCTTTGGAACATGGAGTCTTTGGCTAGCCGCGGAGTCCGCGCGACGTACAGTCAGGGAAAGTTGACCGGCGCATATGAAGTGAACGACGGCTTCTACTCCGGCACGCACTGGGCGCAGGAAGGGATGATCGGTTACAACACGAGCCCAGCCACGAACGTCGCGGTTGCCTTCATCGTGCCGCAGGCGGGAACGCCGGGCAACGAAACGGCGGGAATCGCCAACAAGCGCGAGTACAACGTAATGCTTACCACCACGGCGGGGCGCTGGTCCTTGACTCCGTATCTGCTCTTGGTCGACTCTCCCGCGAACAGCGCGCTCGGCTATACCGCCGATGAGCGTGCTACGGGCGGCTCGCTCTTGGGCTCCTATGCGCTGAACAATAACTGGTCGATGGGAGCGCGCGTAGAGTACGTCAAGAACTCCAGCAATACGAGCGACACCAGTCCCAATGCCGACCTCATCGGCTATGGGCCGGGCAGCAGTGCCGAGAGCTACACCCTCACGCCGACGTACAGACTCGGCCACGGCTTTGCTCGCGCCGAGGGCTCATTGGTCAACGTCAAGAATCTCACGCCTGGGATCGGCTTCGGATCCGCGGGAACGCAAAGCTCGCAGTTCCGTCTCGCGATAGAGGTGGGCGCGTCGTTCTAGGCGTTCGAATGTGCCGCGGACGTGCCCAAGAAGCGCGAGACGAGATGCTCGGCTAGCGCGTCAATCGCGTCCCAGCCAAAGAACGGTACGCCCTCGGGGGCCGACCCTTCGCCCACCACGGCGACGATCGGCCCCTTCGGTTCAGCGCGGTCGGTAGCGTAGCCGGCGCGGCGAACGAGCAGCTTCGGGAGTTCGGAGGAGGCATAGCCCTCCACCAGCGCGAGATCCGCATCGGGCATGCACGCGAGCGCTTCGGCGATGCTTGGATCGCCGGCACGGGGAGTGCGGTAGATCAGGCCCCTCGCGCCCGTCAGAATCGTCGCCGCCGCGCCGGCTTGTAACGCGCGGCCGGTATCCTTGCCGTGCTCGTCCAAGCGCTCCATGTGCCCGTGGTGCTTGACGAGGCCGACGCGCACTCCGCGAAGCGCGCAGGCCGCGATGAGACGTTCTACCAAGCGCGTCTTCCCGGCGTTCCGTGCGCCTACGATGCCCACAGCGGCCCGCGGCCCGCGGCGCCCCACATCGCCGCCGGCTTCATCCAGGAGCCATGCCTGGACGAAGGTGCCGGCGCAGAGCATGCTCTGGGCGGGGCCGAGCGCCAGCAGCGCCTGCGCCTCGCTTGGTGAGCGAATGGTGGCGCTCCCTTGATCTACGAGCGGTTGGGCGATCGTCCCATATCCGTCGGCGCCCAGGCGAGCCCACAGGAAACGCGACCGCCCCGGAGGCAGCTGCAGGTCGCAGGCCAGCCGCACGAGCGCGCGGGGGCGGTGGATCTGTCGATCGCCCATCATGGCCAACACGGCGGGGCGGACGAGCACTTCGAACGCCACGCGACACGCGCTGGGCGTACCTGGCAGCGCGAAAACCGGACGCCCTTCCCAGCGTCCGAAGCATGCCGGATGTCCCGGCTTCATCGGTACTCCTTCGAACAGGAACTCTACGCCCACGTTGCGCAGCGCCGCACGCGCGAAGTCGCGTTCGCCTACCGAGAGGCCACCGCAGGTGATCACGGCATCGGCGTGGCGCGCACGCTCGAGCAAGCACTCCAGGTGCTGTGGATCATCGCTCGCGATTCCTAGGCGAACGGCCTCGGCACCGAGAGTCCGCAGCTCCGCCGCCAGCGCGTGCGTGTTGCTGTCGTGCACCTTTCCAGGGCCGAGGTCCGTTCCGGGCTCCACGAGCTCGTCGCCGCAGGCCATTATCGCAATCCGTGGACGCCGGGTCACAGGAACTTCGGCGTGGCCCAGGGCTGCCAAGAGCCCGATCTGCGCTCCGTGGAGGCGTGTTCCCGCGTGTAAGATCGTCTCGCCCGCGCGCGCGTCCTCACCTGCGGGAAAGACGTGCTTCCCGCCGGCCACCGGCCGAACGACGACGGCGTCGCCGCCGTCCCATTGTAGTGCCTCGCTGGGAATCACGGCGTCGCAATTGGCGGGCAGCGGTGCTCCGGTAGCGATACGCGCAGCGCAGCCGGCAGGCGGACTGAAAGCAGGTGCATCCCCGCAATACACGGCGCCATTCAGATGAAGCCGGACGGGTCGCTCCGGCGAAGCTCTTCCGACGTCGGCTGCGCGCACGGCGATGCCGTCCATCGCGGCGCGCGCGAATGGCCAATAGTTGCTTTCCGCTGTTATGTCGTGCGCCAGGACCCGCGCCAGCGCGTCGTCGAGCGGCACATTCTCGCTCGAGATCGTTGGCAGTGCGGCAAGCACCAAGCGCTCGGCGTCCTCGGGTGTACGCACGACAACGCTCATCGAGTCATGAGCTTCGATCTTTGTGTCTGCCACGGCTCCATCGTATCGCCGCATGAGGCCAATCCTGTGAAGGCCTTATGAATGGCTGGACGAGGTGGCGGCTACAAGCGAGCGCGCGACGCTCCTGCGACGAGATCGCGGACAGGAAATGGGATCGGCAGGCGAACGGCGGAGAGCGTGTCTGCCTCGAAACCCGCTTCAGTCAGTGCGTCGACGGTTCGGCGATTGAGGTGACAGCCGCAAGTCAGACGTGACCACAACGGCGTGAGTGCGTCCTGAACCATGCCGAGCAGGCCGGCCGATCGCACGTGCTCGATGATCAGCAGCGCTCCGCCCGGGCGCAGGACGCGGCGCGCCCGCCGCAGAGCGCGCGCCGGCTCGTCGATCGAACAGAGCACGAGGAAGAAGACGACGGCATCTGCGGAGGACGCGGGTAGTCGATCGAGCTCATCGTCTCCCCCCAGGCGAAGGTCGACGTGCGCAATGGCCTCGGCGAGCTTGCGCTGCGCGCGTGCGAGCATCGCGGGGTCCGGCTCGAACGCCACAACGCGCGTGCCGGACGGGTAGCAGGCGAACGTCGCCCCGGTTCCCGCGCCGATCTCGACGACTTCGCCGTGGAGATCACCCACGAGACGCTTGCGCCACGGCGCAACGATGCGGCGTTCCGTGCCGGCGTTCAACCGATCGTAGGTCGCTGCTAGGAGGCGATGCGTGCGGATCGTCACACCATGCGTCTTCGTGCTGGACGTTATTCGGCCTGTGCTCGTTTGCGTTGCGGCGCGGCGGGTATCTTCAAACGATGAACACTACACCATTCGCTATGCGCCAACCGTTCGCCGCGCTGGGCGCGGCGTTGATCGCCGGTGCCGTGCTCCTCTTGCCGCCGATGGCCGCGTCGGCGGTCCAGCACCCCACGGCAACGGTGAGCGCCGCCGTCGTTGACGCGCACAGCAACGTCCCGCTCGAGGGAGCCCACGTCCGCATCTATAACGCCGACACCTACCGCGTCGGCATCCAGCCTTTTCAGGAGGCGCTAGCGAACCAGCAAGGGGAGTTCCAGCTCAAGGGGCTCCGCCATGGTGAGTATCGCTTGCAAGTGAGCCACAAGGGCTACCAAACCATGGCCTACACGCTCGCGGTACGGTCGAGCGAAAGCGACCAGTGGGCGGGGCACCTGGTGCTCTATCCCACGGGCGATCCGGCGTTGCCGCGCGCACTCAAGGGCCCTTGCGGGCGGCCCATGGATCCCAAGCAGACGGCGGACGTCTACATGATCTGCTCGCAGAACCAGTAGCGTGCTTAGAAGCCGCTCGCTCCGTGCGGCGTTCCTAGACCCGTCGCACCGTCGTAGCCGACTTCGCCGGTGCACAAGTACGAGAGAGAGCAGGTGCCGTTACTGCCGCTGGTGACGTCGTTCAGCGTCGAGCTGGAGTCGTGCCCATACGGATACGATGAATCGCTCAGCCCCGAGGTGTTGCCGGCTAAGGCATAGACCGAGGCCACGATCGGCGACGCCACGCTCGTGCCGCCGAAGACGAGCCAGCCGCTTGCCTGGTAGGAATCGTACACCGCGACGCCCGTGTTGGGGTCCGCTACCGCTGCAGTATCGGCGATGATTCGCCCGGAGCAGCCCGCAGGCAGGTTCAGTGCGCTCTGCCAGCCGGGTTGGGCGATAACGGTGCTGCAGCCGCTGCCTGCGCCGCTCCAAACGCTCTCGTTCCACCCGCGCGCGGAGCCGTCCGTCACGAGATGGGTGCCGCCCGCTGCCGTGACGGCTACGAGGTCCGCCGGAAATTGCGGTCCCGCCGAGTAGCCGCTATCGCCCGAGCTTGCGGTCACGGCGCGGCCCTGGGCGGCTTGCGTGTAGCTTGAGCCGTACGTGGAGACCAGACTCGAGGATTCGTTTGCGCCATAGCTGTTGCTGACAGCGTTGGCTTTGAGCGTTGCCGCTTCGCTGACCGCAGCAGCGAGATTCAAGACGCTTGCGGAGTCAGCTTCTACTAGAAGCACGTGGCAATTCGGGCAGATCGCCGAGACCATGTCGAGGTCGAGCGAAATCTCCTGCGCCCAACTCCCGCTGGCCCGCGGGTACGTGGTCCCCCCGGTTTGGCTAACCTTGCGGAAGCAGCCGTTGGCCGTCGTGCACGGGGCTAAGCCGAACGTGCTGCGATAGACATTGAGATCCGACTCGGCATTGGGATCGTCGTATGCATCGACGATCGCTACGGTTTGGCCGGCTCCCGCAGTCGTGGACGGCAGCTTGTAGGCGGATTGCAGGTCGCAGGGCTGGTAGCCGGAGATCGAGGCGTTTGGACAGCTGCCAGAGCCCGGCGTCGAGGTTGGGCTCGGCGATGGAGTTGAATGGGGGAAATGCCTATCGGGCGTCGTGTCCCCTTGCGCAAAGCCGATGTCACTGCGGCGCAGCGAGTGACAGCGAGCGAAGCCGTTGGCAGCTGGTCCGCACACGGGGGCCGCGGGGCCGCTCGTCACCGGGCGGCGAGCCACCTGCGCGACCGCCGCTCCCGGGGTCTGCAGCGGAGCGGCGTTCGTGTTTACCACAGGCATGGCGCCGGCGGCTCCGGTGTTCGCGGTGCCGGCACCGCTCGAGCAGGCTGCGAGAGCCCCGAGCACTCCCACGAGCGCCAACCGCATTCCGAAACGCATAGAGGTCACGGCTTCGTCCTCCCTTGGCTCCCCCATCGTAGCGGCAGACTGGCCGCGGCGCAAGGGATCTCAGTGCTGCGAACGTCACACGTTTGCACCTTGCGTCAGCCTAAACGTTCGCGCCCATGCGGTGTCATCAGATCCTGCTGTGGGCCGATCGGCACGATGCGCGTAGGGTTAATGTCGTCGTGGGTATAGTAGTAGTGGCGCTTGATGTGATCGAAGTTGACCGTCTGCGCGACATTGTCGATCTGGTAGAGGTCGCGTAGATAGCCATAGAGATTCTGGTAGTCGAAGATGCGGCGCAGGTTGCACTTGAAGTGGCCGTGGTAGACGGGGTCGAAGCGCACCAGCGTCACGAAGAGCCGCCAATCGCTCTCCACGGGCCGCGGACCGAAAAGGTAGCGGCGGGTGGAGAGCCGGTCCTCTAAGGTGTCAAGGCTCTCGAAGAGCCGATAGGCCGCGCGTTCATAGGCGTGCTGCGTCGTTGCGAAACCGGCTCGGTAGACGCCGTCGTTGACGGTCTCGTAGATCCAGGAGTTGAGCGTATCGATCTCGGCGCGGTGCGGCTCAGGGTAGAGATCCAGCGCGCCGCCATCGCCGAAGGCGTCGAATTCCGTTTCGAACATCCGCATGATGTCGTCGTCGGAGTTGCTGAC
>SCQY01000077.1 GCA_004298665.1 bacterium
ACGGCGGAGATTACCTGGATTCAGTACGAGACGGCGGTATCCGACCGCATCGTCATCGCCTACAGCTAGCCCCGTCTCGCAAGGAGGTCCCATGTTACAGTGGCTCGAGGAACGTACCGGCATCGTTAGCCAGATCAATACGTTCCTGACGGAAGACGTGCCGGGCGGTGCCAGCTACTGGTACGTCTTCGGCAGTGCGACCATGGTTGCACTCGTCATTCAGATCGTCACGGGCATCTTTTTGACGTTCTACTACGCACCGTCGGCAGCGACGGCGTGGGAGTCGACGAAGTTCATCTACGATAAGGTGAACTTCGGCGAATTCGTCATCGGCGTCCATTATTGGGGCGCCTCGGTGATGATCGCCCTGGTGGCCCTCCACCTGCTGCAAGTGCTGATCTGGGGCGCCTATAAACGGCCGCGCGAGATCATGTGGGTCGTCGGGGTGATCCTCTTCCTGTTCACGCTCGTGATGGGCCTGACGGGCTACCTCCTGCCGTGGGACCTCAACGCTTACTTCGCATCGCAGGTGTCGATCAACATCACCGGCAGCGCCCCCGTTCTCGGCGAATGGGTCAAGGGCTTCCTGCAGGACGGACCCTCGATGGGTACGCTCACCATCAACCGTTTCTTCGGCATTCACGTCTGGCTCGTGCCGGCGCTGCTGGTCCTGCTAGCCGTCGGCCACCTGACGATCTTCCGCCACAACGGCGCGGCGGGCCCAGCGGACGACAAGCCGCCCACGCGCAAGCCGGGCCGCTTCTGGCCCAACCAGCTGTTCATGGATACGGCCGTCTCGGTCGCCGCATTCGCGATTATGGTGATCCTGGCGATCACCGCCCCGCCCGAACTGTTGAACAAGGCCGACCCCAACAACTCGACCTTCGTGCCCTCGCCGGCCTGGTACTTCTTGCCGCTGTACGGCGTCCTGCGCTTGACGCCGCCAAGCCTCGAAGTCGTGGGAACGATCGTCGTCCCGACGCTCTTCCTGCTCGTCCTGCTGCTGCTGCCTTGGATCGACCGTAATCCCTCGCGCGTGATCTCGCGCCGCCCGGCACTGATGGGCATCACTGCGGTCCTCGTGCTCGTCATCATCGGCACCGGTATCTATGGACAGGCGGCGATCAATCAGGCCGCGGAGCAGAGCGGCGGCAACGTCGGTATTTGCGCGGTCGCTTGCGGTCACGAGGAGAAGGTGGCCGCCACCGGCAGCAACAGTGTGCTGGCCGGCAAGACCCTCTACCTCCAAAAGTGCGCAGCGTGCCACAACGCCAGCGGCGCGGGTATCGCGGGGACGTTCCCGCCGTTGGCCGCTAACGCGTTCGTGACGGGTGATCCCAAGGCCGTGATCGACGTTGTCGTCAACGGCAAAACCGGTCCGCTGACCGTCGAGGGTAAGCCCTACAACGGCGCGATGCCGGCCTGGAAGGGGCAGCTCACTAACGCCCAGATCGCTTCCGTCGTGACCTACATTCGGAACGATTGGGGAAACAAGGCGAGTGCCGTGACCGAGGCGCAGGTAGCGGCTGAGGCCAAGTAACCTCGGCTAGACCCGGCTGAGCGTGCGGGCGACGTCGACGAAGCGGTCGACGTCGCCCGCGTTCGTTGTGAAGGCCGTGACCAAACGCACTAGCGTCGAGTCCGTTCCGCCGATGCGGTGGAATGAAGCCCCCGCCGCCGTCAGACGCTGGATCAACTCCTCGGGCATGTTCACGAAGAGAATGTTGGCGTCGACGGTATGGCGCAGCGTGACGCCTTCGATGCCTTGCAGCCCCGCCGCCAAGCGCGCGGCTTGTTCGTTGGCGTGGCGTGCGTTGCGCAGCCAGAGATCGTCGTGAAGATATGCCTCGAGCTGAGCCGAGAGGAAACGCTGCTTGGAGAAGAGATGCCCGCCGCGCTTGCGCCGGTAGATCAGATCGCTAGCGCGCGCGGGATCGAAGAAGATCACGGCCTCGGCCCCCAGCGCGCCGTTCTTGGTAGCTCCAAAGGAGAGCACGTCGATCCCAGAGCGCCAGGTGGCTTGCGAAGGCGAGACGCCTAGCGCGACGAGTGCGTTCGCCAAGCGCGAGCCGTCCATGTGCACGAGCAGGCCGTAGCGATGGGCCGCCGCCGAAAGCGCGGAGATCTCCGCCGGCGTATAGACGGTTCCCGCCTCGCTGACTTGCGAGAGGCTCAGCGCCGCGGGTTGGACCGCGTGCTGCGATCCAAAGGGCGTAACAGCGAGCGCGCGTTCGACGGTTTGGGCGGAGAGTTTGCCGTGTTCTCCGGGCAGCGTGAGCAGTTTGGCGCCTCCCGTGAAGAACTCGGGAGCGCCGCACTCGTCCGTGTGGATGTGCGCCTCGGCATGGCAAAGGATGGCGCCGTACGGCGGGGTGATCGTCGCCAGCGAGAGCGCATTGGCTGCCGTGCCGGTGGCCACGGGGAAGGCCGCGACTTCATGCTCGAAGACCTCCGCGAAGCGCCCCTCGAGGCGCCGCGAGATGGCGTCGGCGCCGTACGGAGCGGCGGCGCCTTCGTTTGCGGCAAGGAGCGCCGCGAGAATCTCCGGCGCCGCGCCGGCTACGTTGTCGCTTGCGAAGTTCATGGCAGTCCTATCGTTGCGGGATTTCGACGCCCGTGGGGCCGATAATCGGGAGCGCCGCGGAGGTAACGAAATCGAGGACGGCGTTCACGTCGTAGAGGCGCATCAGCAGTGCCGCGCAGCCTGGCGGAACGAAGCCCTCGCGCTCAGCCTGCCCGGCGAAGGCCGCCAGCGGCGCGAAGTAGTCCTCCACGTCCATCAGAGCGATGGGCTTGGAATGGATCCCGATCTGCGCCCACGTGACGACCTCGAAGAGCTCGTCGCACGTTCCGAAGCCACCCGGCAGCGCCACGAAGGCGTCGGCAAGATCGGCCATGACGGCCTTGCGTTCGTGCATGCTGGCGACTTCGATGAGTTCGCTTAGCCCCCGGTGCGGCGACTCCCTCGAGAAGAGCCCGCGCGGCAGAACGCCGATCACGTGTCCACCGGCGGCGAGCGCGGCGTCGGCAAGCAGCCCCATCAGACCAAGGTTGCCGCCTCCGTAGACGAGTTCCAGTCCGCGGTGTGCGATCGCTTCGCCAAGCTCACGTGCCGCCTGGGCATATGCCGCCCGCACACCGGTTTTCGAACCGCAGAAAACACAGATTCGCCGCACGCGTCCGCTTTCTCGACGGGGGGTTCGCGCGACCTCTTACGAGTGCCAGAGCGGGAATGCCGGCCGCCGTCCTTGACAGCGAACGTGCAACCTGCGAAACTCTCATGTATGGTTTCATTCATGCGTGAAGATAGGTGAATGATTCTATGCTTCACCTGCGCACCAAGGATGATCTCGTCCGTCTGATCGCGGAGGAGGAGGGGTTCTCCGCGGCACACCGGCAGATCGCGTCGTACGTGATACGAGAGTATCGCCGGGCGTGCTTCATGAGCGCCTCCGAACTGGCCGAGGCCGTCGGCGTTAGCCAAGCTACGGTCACGCGCTTTGCCAATCAGCTTGGATTCGGGGGCTACCAGGCCTTGATAGCGGCGATCCAAGGGATCGTGCGCTCCGAGTTGACGGGCGTCGATCGTGTCCAGGAGCTGCGCCGCGATCCCGCCGTGCCGCGTGCCCTCGACCGTATCCTCGACGAGGAGTTGGCGCATCTGCGCGCGCTGCGCACTTCGGGCCAGCTTGCCGCCGTCGAACGCATGGCCCAGGCGATCGCCGCGGCGCGGCGCGTCTACGTGGCGGGCTTCCGTTCGGCGGCGGGGATCGCTGCGCAGTTCGCCTTTTTTCTTCGCAAGCTGCATCCGGACGTCGTCCACCTGACGCACCTCTCGTCGGAGACGCTCGAGATGCTCGCGCTCTCTACGCCGCCCGATTCCTTGGCCGTGGGCTTCCTCTATCCGCGCTATCCGCGCGAGACGCTCGATCTGCTCGCGTACGCGCGGGCGCACGCGGTCGAGACGGCAGTCGTCACCGACAGCGTGCTCTCGCCGGCCATGCAGCTGGCCGACCTCTCCCTGGTAGCACCGGCGAGCAGTACGGGGGTCTTCGACTCGTACTGCACGTTCCAGGTGCTCGCGAGCTTTCTCTTCACGGTCCTTGCGACGCACGAGATCCCGGCGGCGGACGACTACCTCCGCCGTTTCGAGACGTTCGCACGCGAAGCCGATATCTTCACGGGACAAGGTCTGGGGCCGCCGCCGGCGGCCCTAGACCAGGAGACTCCATGACATGACCGCCCTGACGATCTCTCTCGAACGCATGCTGGCCGATATCGAAGCGCTTGGACGTATCGGCGTCGATCCGCGCGGCGGGCTCTCGCGCCTGGGCATTTCGCCGCAAGAGCAAGTGGCCCACGAGTGGTTCAAGCAGCAGGCCTCGCGGGCCGGTATGACCCTGCGTGGCGACGCCGCCGCAAACGTCTACGCGCGTAAGGAGGGGAGCCAGCCGGGACTGGCGCCGTTGATGGCCGGATCCCACCTCGATACGGTTCCTAATGGCGGAAAGTACGATGGCGCCGCGGGGGTCGTGATCGCGCTGGAGGTGGCGCGCACCATCCATGATTTCGGGGTCCGCCTGCGCCACCCGTTCGAGGTGGTCGTCTTTCGCGCGGAGGAGCCGAGCCCGTTTGGGATGTCGACGTTCGGCAGCCGCGTGCTGGCGGGGCGCTTGCGTCGCGAGGAGCTCGACGCCGTCGACGCCGCGGGCAACAGCCTGCGCGATGCGCTGCGGGCGGTCGGCGGCGATCCCGAGGAACTCGAAAACGCGCGGATGCGTGCGGGGGACGTAGCCGCCTACATCGAGGTGCACAACGAGCAGGGGCCGCACTTGGAGCGTGCAGGGCTTCCGCTCGCCGTGGTGACGGAGATCGCGGGTATCAAGCGCGGACGCTGGCGCGTGATCGGCGAGCCCAACCACTCTGGAACCACCAGCATGGACGAGCGTCGCGATGCTTTGATGGCTGCCTCGGAGATCGCGCTCGAACTCGAACGCTTGGCGCGCAGTTATGACGGGGCCGTCGGAACGATCGGCGTGTTGACGGTGGAACCCAACGCCGCCAACATCGTTCCAGGTTGTGTCGATCTACGCTGGGAGATCCGTTCCTGCTTCTTGCGCGATCTGCAGGCCCTGGAAGAAGCCTTCGAGCGGGCGGCGCATGCGGTGTTGGAACGCCGGAACGTGCGTCTCGAAGAGCTTACCCGCAGCAACTCCGTGCCCGCGGCCGCCGATAGTGCGGTCCTGGAAGCCTTTGAAGCGGCATGCGCGGCGCGCAGCCTCACAGCGCCGCGGCTGCGCAGCATGGCAGGCCATGATGCCTCGCACATGGCCGCCTTCACGAAAATCGGGATGCTCTTCATCCGCAGTACCGGGGGCAAAAGCCACGTTCCCGAGGAGCATTCGCCGCCGGAGAGTCTCGCGACGGCGGCGACGATCATGCTCGACGCCCTCATGCGACTCGACCGCGATCTCGACTGACCGGGTGTTGCCACAACTACGACAAGGAGATCAAGACTATGCGCATAGACCGAAAGACGTTGCTCGCCTCCGCCGGCGCCGCCCTGGTCGCTGGGGCTTTGACGGGGACGAGCCTCGCCCCGGCACGGGGTGCCGATCTGCTCGACGCTTTACGATCGGGGCAGCAGCCGCTCATCGTCGGCACCGATGCTACCTTCCCGCCCTTCGAATACACCACGGCTGCCGGTGAGAAGGTCGGCTTCGACATCGACCTCGTCAACGCGATTGCCAAGAAGATCGGCGTCAAGAAGGTCGAGTTCCAGCAGGTGCCGTTCGGCGGGCTCGTCCCAGGCTTGACCGCCAACCACGTCGACATGGCGGCCTCGGCCATCTACATCACCGAAGCACGGCAGAAAGTCGTCGACTTCACCAGCCCCTATTTTACCGGCGGTTTGGGCGTGATGGTCAAACCCAGCGACAACGCCACGAAATCGGAGAAGGATCTCACGAACAAGCGCATCGCCGTACAGGTGGGCACGAAGTCCGTGAACTGGCTCAAGGAGCACATCCCCAGCGCGCAGCTGGTGATCGTGCAGACCAATGATCAGATGTTCCTCTCGCTGCAGAACGGGCAGGCCGATGCGGTGGTTACCGGCTATCCGGCGGCTCGCTACTACATCAAGACGCACGGCGGCGCAAAGATGGCCCCCTTCCTGCTTACGCACGAGCAGTACGGCTATGCCTTCCGCAAGAGCGATGCCGGGTTGACCAAGGCAGCCGACGATGCTTTGGCTTCCTTCGAGAAGGACGGCACGCTCAAGGAGCTCGAGGCCAAGTGGTTCGGCAAGAGCGAGTAAGATGAATAGCTTGGGGCTGGAAGCGGTCGAGAAATCGTTCCCGCTCCTGCTGCATGGCGCGCTGGTCACGATCGAGGTGACGGCGATGGCCCTGGTCCTCGGGGCCCTCGCCGGTCTCCTCGGCGGGCTGGCGCGTGTCTCGCCGCTGGCGCCGTTGCGCGGACTTGCGGCGGCGTACGTTTCGGTCATTCGCGGCACACCCTTCATCGTGCAGTTGTTCTTCGTGTACTACGCCTTCCCGCAGTTGGGTCTTCAGGTGCCGCCGATGGTGGCCGCCGTGGGCTGCTTGGCGGTCTACAGCGGAGCCTACCAGACGGAGATCGTCCGCGGCGCGATCGAATCCATCGAGCGCGGCCAGGTCGAGGCGGCGCGCTCGCTTGGACTGAGCGCGGGGCAGGCGATGCGCTACGTCGTCTTGCCCCAGGCTTTCCTGCGCATGCTTCCCCCGCTGGGCAACGAATTCGTGGCGCTAACCAAGAACTCGGCGCTGGTATCGCTCGTGACGGTTCAAGAACTGCTGCTCAGCGCCCAGCTGATCATCAGCGCTACGTTCCAGAACTTCGCCGTCTACCTGACCATCGGCGTGATGTACTACATCATCACTTCGGTCGTCAGCACGGGGACGCAGCTTCTGGAACGCCGGCTCAAGGTATACGTATGACAGACGACCGCAACGGCACGCCGATCATCGAAGCGCGAGGACTGAGAAAGAGCTTCGGCCCGCATGAAGTCCTCAAGGGCGTCGACCTCTCCGTGGCACGCGGTGAAGTACTGGCGATCATCGGGCCGAGCGGCTCCGGAAAAAGCACGCTTCTGCGCTGCTTGAACCTGCTAGAGCAGCCGACGGCGGGAGAAGTCTGGTTCGAGGGCACGCGGATCAACAATCCCGGCGTCGACGTCAACCGCGTGCGCACGCGTATGGGAATGGTTTTCCAGCTCTTCAACCTCTTCCCGCACCTCACCGTGGTCAACAACGTCACGCTGGCACAGGAGAAGGTGCTGCACATCAGCCGGCGGGAGGCCGAGGAGCGGGCTCGCGCTCTGTTGGCCAAAGTTGGTCTCGCGGCTAAGGAGCACGCCTATCCGAACTCGCTCTCGGGGGGACAGAAGCAACGCGTCGCGATCGCGCGGGCACTGGCGCTGCGTCCGGCCGTCATGCTCTTCGACGAGCCGACCAGCGCGCTCGACCCGGAGATGGTCCAAGAGGTGCTCGCCGCCATGGACGAGCTGGCGCAGGAAGGAATGACGATGGCTGTCGTGACCCATGAGATGGGCTTCGCGCGGCGAGCCGCTGACCGTATCGTCTTCGTCGACGAGGGCCGGATCGTCGCCGAAGCGCCGCCGGAGCGTTTCTTCAGCGCACCGGAGAGCGAGCGCGTGCGGCAGTTCTTGGAGAAGATCCCAACCTAAGCGGCCGCTACAAGGCGGCGTAGACGCCGAAGCCGGCGGTGGCCACCATCAGCACGGCGACGACGACGGCGTACCAGCCGCGCAGACGGTATGGGGCCGGCAGCGCCTTGACTGCCAGCACATAGAGAAAGCCCAGCACGATGGGCAGCAACAGCGCGTTCATCACTTCGACGGCCACGCTCAAATCGACGAGGTTGATCCCAGAAGCCACGAGTACGCCGCCGAACACCAGCGCCGCGGTGAAGACTCCATAGAACCACGGTGCCTCGCGCGGGCAGTGCTCCAGCGAGCGGCGGTAGCAGAGCACCTCGCCCAGACCCCAGGCTGCGGTGAGCGAGACGACGATCGCCGCGACGACGGATGCGCCGATCATGCCTAGCGCAAAGAGCACTTGACCGACGTTCTCGCCCAGGAACGAGACGAGCGCTTGAGAGATTTGCTGGACGGTATTGAGCGGGGCTCCTGGATTGTGACGGCCGATGGTCGCCGCCGTCGCGATCAGGACGGCGGCCATGATGACCTGCGTGAGGATCGCGCCGATCGCCGTATCCCAGCGCGCGGCCCGCAGGTGACGGACGTCGAGGCCTTTGTCGACCACGGCCGACTGCTGGTAGAAGACCATCCACGGCATGATGACCGCGCCGATGTTGGCCGCCGCCAGGTACAGGTACGAACGGTCGCCCAGAGGCGGGTGCGCCAGCCCGTCCGCGAGGAGGCCCACTTGGGGGTGCGAGAGCCAGGCCACGCCAAGGAAGATCAACTCGAAGGCGCCGATGAAGATGGCGATGCGCTCGACGGAGCGGTAGGATCCCGTCCAGACGACCGTGACCAGCAGGGCTATGGTCAACGTTACGCTGACCCAGGTGGGAACGCCGAAGAGCAGCCCCACGCCCGCTACGCCGCTTAGCTCGGTGACCAGGGCTCCCAGGCAGGCGACCATCAGCGTGGAAACCGAGATCCACGCCCAGAGCGGACCGAACCGCAGGCGAATCAGTTCGCCGTGGCCCCGACCGGTGGTCAACCCCAGGCGCACGGTCAACTCCTGCACCACGAAGAGGATGGGCACCAGCAAGACCTGAAGCGCTAAGAGCTTGAAGCCCCAGCGGGCTCCGCTCTGCGCCGCGGTGATCACGCTCCCGGCATCGGTATCCGCCAGCATCACCACCAGTCCCGGCCCGGCAACGGCAAAGAACGCTGCGAAGCGCTGCCAGTTCGCGCGCCGCACGGTGGGCGCTGCGGTCAAGGGGCGGGGGAGGGCATCGTTCACGTGCGAGTCGACCTCGGTGAGACGAGTTACAATTTTAGGTTCGGCTAAGTATACGTCCGGACGCCGCGGCGGACCTGCGACGTGATTCGCAATCTCGTATTGGCGGGGACCTTGGCCCTGGCCCTGATGGGCGCGGGCTGGCCCACCAACGGGCACGCCGTCCTCATCCCGACCGACGGCGGCCCCACGCTTGCCGTCGATGCCTCGACGCTCTTTCACACCGTCGCCTCCGACTTCTTTCTGGAGCGAGACGGAACGGTCTACGTGCAGACGGGCGACATTCCCGCGATGTGGCTGCGCGACTCGGCGGCCCAAACGCTGCCCTATGTCCGCTTCGCCTCGGAGGATCCGGCATTCGCCGGACTAGCACGCCGCGTCATCGAGCACGAGTCCCGCAACATCTTGACCGACCCCTACGCCAACG
The DNA here is from genome assembly GCA_004298665.1 of bacterium. Classification (GTDB taxonomy): domain Bacteria; phylum Vulcanimicrobiota; class Vulcanimicrobiia; order Vulcanimicrobiales; family SCRA01; genus SCRA01. The sequence continues at coordinate 9,418 of SCQY01000077.1, forward strand.
CTTTTACGGCGGGCTACAAAGTCTGGGAGCAGAAGTGGGAAGTCGATTCGCTGGCGTTTCCTGTGACGCTGCTCTGGGTCTACTGGCAGCGCACGCACGACGCGAGCGTCTTCACGCCGCGCCTCCATTGGATGCTCCAGCGCATCGTCTCGACGTATCGCTGCGAGCAGCACCATGCAACGTGCTCCCGCTACTTCTATGGCGAGCTGCCCCACGGCGGACGCGGCGCTCCGTTTGGCCAGACCGGGATGATCTGGAGCGGTTTTCGCCCCTCCGACGACGCCTGCATCTATCCGTTCAACATCGCGCAGAACATGCTGGCCGTGGTGGCCCTGCACGAGGTGTCCGTATTGGCAGAGCGGGGATTCGGCGACCGCGCGCTGGCCAACGATGCGGCAGGCTTGGCCCTGGAGGTGCGAAGTGCCGTCGAGCGCTTCGGTCGTGTGTACATTATGGGAATCGGCTGGATCTACGCCTACGAAGTTGACGGTCTCGGGAACGCCGTGGCGATGGGCGACGCCAACCTCCCCAACCTCATCGCTGCGACCTACTTCGGCTATCTCTCGCCTGACGACGCGCTCTATCGAGCCACGCGCCGTTTCGTCCTCTCCAGCGCGAATCCGTACTTCTACCATGCGGGGTACGCCGAGGGACTCGGCAGCGCGCATACGCCTGCGGGGTGGGTCTGGCCGCTGGGGCTCATCACGCGCTCGTTGACGGCGGAGAGTCCCGGTGAAGCGGCCGACGGCCTGCGAGCTCTGGCGGCTACCGACGGCAGCGACGGCCTCATTCACGAGAGCTTCGATCCTCGCCGTCCGTGGCATTTCACGCGGGCGGAGTTCGGTTGGGCCAACGCGATGTATGCAGAACTGGTCTTTCGCGCGGCCGCTGGTGTGCCCGCTGAGCGCTTCGCCCCCGCGCAAGCGAGGAGATCCGTCCTGCGGACGGCACAGACGCCCGTTCTCGCACTCCAGGTGCTCCAGTGGGAGAATCGCGGCGCGATCGAGATGGCGCGCGGGAGGCTGAGCAGCGCTTTGTTCGGAATGCGTCTTCCATGACGTCCATCTGGCCCGCCCGTCTTCCGGGTCTCGCGCTTTCGCTTGTTCTGGCGTTCCTCGCCGCGTTCGTCGGGCGTGCCGCGCCGATCGTTGGGGCACCGATTTTCGCCATTCTTTTCGGCATCGTTCTGCGTAATGCCATCGGCCTGCCGACTTGGAGTTCGCCGGGCGTGACCTTTACGTCGAAGAAGGTGCTGCAAGGCGCCATCGTGCTGCTCGGTTTCGGGATCGACCTCCCTGGCCTGTGGAGTGTCGGGCGCGCGAGTGCGGGCGTGATGATCGTGACGTTAGCGGTGGGCCTCATCGGCGGCTTGATGCTGGGGCGTCTCCTGCGCGTCGACTCACGCTCGGGTCTCTTGATCGCCGTGGGTACGTCGATTTGCGGCGCTTCGGCGATCGCTGCGATCGCGCCGATCGTGGCGGCCGAGGCTGGTGAGATCGCCTACGCGATCTCCACGATCTTCCTTTACAACGTCATCGCGGTCTTTCTCTTCCCGTTCTTCGGTCACGCCATGCACATGAGCGATACGTCGTTCGGAATCTGGGCCGGCACGGCCGTCAACGATACGTCGTCGGTCGTGGCGGCGGGATACAGCTTTAGCCAAAATGCCGGCATCATCGCCACCATCGTGAAACTGGCGCGCACGGTGATGATCATTCCCGTCTCGCTCGGCGTCGCTGCCGCGGTGGCCTGGCGCGCACCCGAACGTGGAGCGTTACGGCAAGAGCGGCGTGGAATCGCGCATGCCATCCCGTGGTTCATTTTCGCGTTCGTGATTGCAGCGGCCGTCGACTCAGCGGCGTTGCTGCCGCACGCAGTGACGTCATCGCTCGCGGAATTCGGAAGCTTCTTGATCGTCGTGGCGCTCGCGGCAGTGGGTCTCTCCGTCGACGTGCGTGCATTCGGTTCTGCCGGTATCCGGCCAATCGCTTTGGGAGCCGCCATCTGGGGACTGGTGGCGATCACCAGCCTCATCATCCAGCACGTCGTCTAAATCGAGAGGGAACGCATGGAACGGCTGAGCATCGCCGACGTTCGCGCCGCATATGAGCGCATCCGAAGATATCTTCCGGAGACGCCGCTGGTGCAGCATCCCGCCTTCGCGCAGGCCCTCGGGCTCGATGCATGGCTCAAGCTGGAGACGGCACAGCCGACAGGAGCCTTCAAAGTACGCGGCGGGATCAACTGGATGGCGGTCAATGCAGAGCGCGCGCGCATGCACGGCGTCGTCACTGCATCGACGGGAAACCACGGTCAGTCGATCGCCTACGCCGCAACGCTCTTCGGCATACGGGCGACGATCTACGCGCCCCAAGGCGCTAATCCGTTCAAAGTGCACGCGATGCAGGCGATGGGCGCCGACGTGCGTCTGGAGGGCCGCGACTTCCAAGCCAGCGTCACGGCTGCCGAGCGAGCTGCTCAACGCGAAGGGCTGTTGTTCATTTCCTCCGGCGACGAGCCGTTGCTGATCGCCGGCGTCGCGACAATGGCACTCGAGGCGCTGGCGCGCCGCTCGTTCGACGTGGTGATCGTTCCCGTCGGAGGGGGATCGAACGCCGCCGGCGCGGCACTGGTGGCCAAAACGCTCTCGCCGCACACGCGCGTGATCGCCGTCTGCAGCGCGCAGGCGCCGGCAGCGCACGATGCGTGGCAGCGCCGCGAGCACGTGCGCTACGAATCTCAGTCGACCACTGCCGAGGGCCTGGCAACGCGCGAGTCTTACGATCTGCCGCAGAGCCTTCTCGCCGAGCATCTCGATGATTTTGTCACCGTGGACGATCGAGAGATCGAAGAAAGCGTGCGCTTTCTTATCGAGCATGGGCACCAGTTAGCGGAGCCGGCGGGCGCGGCAGCCCTGGCGTGCGCCCGCCGGCTTCGCGAGCCGCTTGCGGGTAAGAGCGTGTTGCTTCCGGTTACGGGGGCGAACATCTCAATGGCACGGCTGCGCGAGCTTTTCGTAACAAGAGCCTAACACAACTAGGTATATCGGCGGCGGGAGGCAAGTGCGCCGGACAGAACTCCTGCTCCTTGAATATCGTGAACGGCAGCCGGGTGGCCGAAGACGCGTCGAGCGCTCGCGCCGGCCGGCTCGCCAGGTGCGCTCGTGCCGTTGCGATCTCACTCTTTTTCGTGGTCGCCTGGAACGCGTTGGACGCGCTCAAGTATTCGTTTTCCGCGGTGCAGCCAGGCGTGCCGCCGTGGTACCTGCCGCCGGCGCTCTCGCTCTTCCTTATCTTGACGTTCGGCGTCGGCTACGCACCGCTCGTGTTCGTCGCCCAAGCCGTGAGTCTCATCTTCGATCCGTCGTCCCCACGTCATACCGGCGACGTGCTCCTGTCCGGCGCGGCAGCCACGCTCGCGTACGGCGGCGCCGGATATCTGCTGCAGGGCCCGTTGCGGTACGACCCGCTCAAGCGCAGGATTCGCGACGTGGCGAACCTCGTCGTGATCGCGGGCCTGGGCGCTACCTTGATTGCCTCGATCCCCTCTGCGCTGTATGCCGCGGCGAGCGGAGCGATCGCATGGGCGCAGCTGCCCACGGCGGTTGGCGACAGTTGGATCGGACGCGCCGTCGGTACGGTGGCGATACTGCCGCTGATGATGGTGTACGCTGCGCCGTTTGCCCGGAGGATCACCGGGCTCCCTGCCGTGCGGGAGACACGCGTCGCCTCGCTGCCCCCGCCCACGCGTCTTGAGACCGTGGGCCAAGTAACCGCAACGGCCGTCACCCTCACGCTTGCCTATGCAGCAACGGGGCGCGAAACTCCAAGTTTCCTCTACCTGTATTTCCTGCCCCTAGCGTGGATCGTCATGCGTCGCGGCTTGGCCGGCGCGATCGTTGTCAACGCCGGGACCGACCTCGCGGCGATGGCGCTCAGCGAGTCGTTCGGCTATACGGCCGCCGCCATCATTGATATCCAGCAGTTCATGCTCGCCGTGACGTTGACCAGCCTGCTGCTTGGAGGCATTGTGAGCGCGCGCGCGCGTGCGGAACACAGGCTGCATATCGCCCACGAGCAACTCGCCAAAGCCGAGGAGACGTCTTCCACGATGGTTCTGCACGTGGGCCTCGACGCGCGCTGCCGCAAGGTGCCGCCGGCGTACTGTGCATTGCTCGGGCGCACGCCGGACGATGTTCGCACAATGCGCCTAGCAGAGCTCGCCGCCCCCGATGAACGCGCGGCACTAGAGCTTGCCCTCCATCGGCTGATCGTCGGTGAGACAGACGCCGTGGATATCCAGGCGCGCTTCATCGATGCCGCCGGGCAGCGGCTTTGGCTGCGCCTCAACATGTCGATCGCCCGCGACGTGAACGGGCAGCCGGAGTTCGTGCTGGTCTTCGCTCACGACGTGACGGCGCAGCGGATCGAGAGCGAGGAAGTCGCCTACCTCGCCTACCACGATGCGCTGACCGGTCTACCCAATCGCAGCATGCTCGAGGAGCACTTGGCGCCGGCGCTGGGCCGCGCGCGGCGCGGCAGTCGTGCCGTGGCGGCCGTCTTCGTCGATCTCGACGGCTTCAAAGAGATCAACGACACGCTGGGCCACGCCGCCGGCGACAGCGTTCTGCAAGTCGTCGCGTCGCGATTGCGCCGCTCGGCTCGCGCGACGGACCTGGTCGTGCGGCTGGCAGGCGACGAGTTCCTGGTGTTGATCACCGACATCGAGCGCGCCGATACGACGGAGGAAAGCGGCGGCTACGAGCACGTCCCGCTGGCTGTCGCGGCGAATATCCATCGGTCGCTGGAGCAGCCGATGGAGACCGCGGGCAGCGAGGTGCTCGTCCGCGCCAGCGTGGGCATCAGCATCTTTCCGAGCGATGCGCAAGACGGCGAGGCGCTGGTCCGCCATGCCGACGAGGCGATGTACCTCGCCAAGCGCGAAGGCACAGGACAGACGCAGATCTTTGGCGAGAGCGGCCACGCGCGGGCGCGCGGGGAGACGCTCGGCGTGCGGCTCTTCCATGCGGCGGAACGCCGCGAGTTCGTCGTCTATTACCAGCCGATCGTCGACCTGCGCGCCGCATGGCGCGATACGCCCCACGGCGGCGGCTTCCAGTTGGCCGGTGCGATCGTAGGAGTCGAGGCCCTCCTGCGCTGGAGTGACCGCGGCACGCTGACCACTCCGCAAGCATTTCTTCCGTTCCTCGAATCCAACGGCCTGATCGATTCGGTGGGTGCGTGGGCGAACCTCGAAGCGATCCGCCAAGCGGCGTCGTGGATGGCGGATGGGCGGCTGCGCTCCATCTCCATCAACCTCTCGCTCGCTGAGCTCGCGCAGCCGGGGAAGGCGGCGCGACTGCTCGCCATGCTGCGCGATGCGCGCATCGACCCTCGCAGTGTGGTCGTCGACGTTCCCGAAAGCGTCTCCACCGAGGGCCATCAGCGCGCCGAGCGTACGGTGCGCGAACTCGCCGGCGCCGGCGTGCGCGTCGCAGTCGATGACTTCGGCTCCGGGAGTTCCTCGATATCGGCGATTCGGGGGCTGGGCACTGCGTCGGTGAAGATCGACCGCACCCTGATCGCGCATATAACCGATGATGAGAGTTCGGCATCCATCGTGGCCACGCTGCTGGGTCTGGCGGCGAACTTGCGGATGGGAGCTGTGGCGGAGGGCATCGAGACTGAGGCCCAGTGCCTCGCGCTGATGGAGTTCGGTTGCCTTATGGGGCAGGGACGTCTCTTTGCGCCGCCGCTTCCCGCTGAGGAGATGGGGCGCCTCTTGGCCGGCGTCCAGGTGGTCTAGGAAGGTGCTTTCGAAAGCGAGGCATCGAAGAGCATCTCATGTCTCCCTTCGCCCATGAGGGCGATACCCACGCGCTCGTAATGCGTGCGCACGTCGCCCGCCACAACGCAGACCGATGCTCCGCTGGACAACGTCATCAGCTGCGGCCCGGCCTGCTCGCTCCCGTTGCCTTGGAACCACAGATGGTAGGTCATGTGCGGCGGAGGCGGCGGAAGGGCCGAGGCCACGACAACCGTCTTCATGCCGTCCGCGTGGCCGACCAGCAGCGTCGCGTGCGCGTGCGCGGCTGCCGGCGACATCGGGTGCATCGCCAGCTGGCGTTCGGGGCGCGCCGCGATCATCTGCATGATGGTGCCTTCCGCCGCGGCAACCGCGCGTTCGTGGTTGCCGCGCAGCGCCGCTTGCCCGCCCCATAGGAGGGCCGTCAGCGCGGCAGCGGCTAGGACTCCCCAGCCCCAGAGCCGCCTGCGGGGCTGCGCTGCTGCACTCTCTTCCAACGCGTACGGCAGGAGCGCCGCCACGCGCGCGTAGCGCTCGACCTCATCAGCGCAGGCCCGGCATTCCGCTGCGTGGCGCGCGCCTGCCGCCATGTCCTCGGCTTCGAGGGCCCCCAAGGCATACGCCTCCGGTTCGGCAATGTGCTCGACCTCAGACATGGCTGCCCTCGGTGATCAGAGGCTCCAAGAGGTCGCGAAGGCGATGCATGGCCAGGCGCATGCGGCTCTTGACGGTGCCCAGCGGCGAGCGCGTGCGCTCGGCGATCTCGCGCTGCGTGAGGCCGGAGAAGTACGCCAGCTCCAGCGCTTGGCGCTGATCGGCGCTCAAGTCGCGCAGCGCCGCTTGGACGCGACGGCGCAACTCGGCACGTACGCTTGCCTCTGCGGGATCGTCGCCGGGTGAGGTCTGCGGCACGGGTGCCACCTCCAGGGGTTCGGTCTGCGGGCGGGCCTTGCGGCGGCGGAGGCGGTCGAGCGCCGCGTTCCGGCCGATCGCCACGATCCAGGCACGTGGACCGGCACCGCTGGGCCGATAGGACCCTGCGCGCTGCCAGACCCTTGCGAACGTCTCTTGGAGGCATTCCTCGGCCTCGTCGGTTCCTCCGAGGATGCGCCGCAAGAGCAGGCTCATGAGTGCGGCGTGGCGCCGGTAGAGCGCCTCGAATGCCAGGGCATCCCGCCGTGCGGTCAACGCCAAAAGGGTCTCGTCACCGTACGCTTCGTACCGCATTCCTGTCTGCTTCGTTCAACGTCGTGCCTAGCTTGCACGGATCACGGGAATGCCACGAGCCCCCGCCATCATACGAGGGCGGGGGCTCGATGAGAACTGCCGCTCGAACTACTTGACGACCTTGAAGGTAACCGTCATGTTGGCGTGGCCGGCGCCGCAGAAGAGGGCGCAGTGCTCCACGAAGGTCCCGGCCTTCTGCGGAGTCACCGTGACGGTGGTCGGCGCGTTGGTGATGGTCACCATCTTGGTGAGGCCGATCTCCGGAGCAACCAAGCCATGGGCGCCCTGGGTCGCGACGAACTTGAGGGTCGTTGGTTGACCTTCCTTGAGGGTCACGACGGCCGGGGTGAAAGCGAAATTCTTGGCCGAGATGTCCACGGTCTTCGAGGCCGGGGCAGCGGCACCGGCGATGCCGGTCATGCCAAGCAGGATCGCTGCTGTCATGAGGGTGGTGCGGATGTTCAACGTTGGTCCTTTCGCGTATGAAGGATTGAAAAGTCCCGCACGATTCTACGCCGAGGCGCAAGGCGTCCACAGCGACAAATGTTGTATCGCGGCACGCCTTTAGAGCGAACTCGGCAGCGAGAAGGCCGATTCGATGAGGCTATCCGCGTTTTCGACGTAGCGCCGGCCCTTGGCCGGTTCCCACGGACGGGCGGCCGACAGCGCGGAAACCACGGCGCGCGTGGCCGGCGACTTGTTGAGCGTATAGAAATGAATGGCCGGAACCCCGCGCGCCAGGAGATCGGCGCATTGGAGGGTGGCATAGGCGACGCCCAGGTCGATGACGGCCTCCGGCTCTTCGCGGCGCGCCTCGAGCTCGGCCATCAAACGCGGCGGAATGATGGCGCCGCACAGTCGCGTGAAGCGTTCGATCTGCGCGACATTCGTGATCGGCATGATGCCCGGAATGATCGGCACGTCGATTCCAGAACGGCGCGCGCGTTCGACGAACGAGAAGTAGCGCTGGTTGTCGAAGAAAATCTGCGTGATGAGAAATTGCGCTCCGGCCTCGACCTTGTATCGCAGATAGCGCAGATCGCCGGCGGCATCGGCGGCCTCGATATGCTTCTCCGGGTAGCAGGCACCGCCGACGCAGAAGGCCCCGCCTTCACGCGCCAGGCGTACGAGATCGGCTCCGTGCGCGAAACCGCCCTCGACGGCGGAGAAGGCGGCCTCGCCCTGCGGCGGATCGCCGCGCAGTGCAAGAACGTTCTCGATGCCGGCGGATTGGAAGTCATGCAGCGTCGAGCGTAGTTCCTCGGCGGTGGCTCCCACGCAGGTGAGGTGCGCCATCGCTTCGATATCCAACGCACGCTTGATCGTCTTGGTGATCTCGATGGTGCGCGCGCGTGTGCTGCCGCCGGCACCATAGGTCACTGAGACAAACGCAGGGTCGAGTGAGCGCAGCATGGAGACCGTCTCGAGCAGTACCGCCATCGCTTCGTCGCTCTTGGGCGGGAAGAACTCGAACGAGAACGCTGGGCGCCGCGTTGCGAGGATCTCGGCGATCTTCATGCCGTCGAGACTACGCCTCGCGCGCGGCAGCGGCCTCTCATGAAGAGGAACTTGTGCCGCTCGGCGGCGCATGAGAAGAGCGTGAAAGGCTCCTCGCCGCTCGTCTTTGCGCTGGTCGTCGTGGCGGGCCTCGCATGGGGCCTCAACGCTCCCGTCTCCAAAGTGCTCTACGCCGCCGCCGGGGGCAGTCTCTTCGACGGCGTGACGCTGGCCGTCGCACGCGGCTTCTGGTCCCTGCCCCTCTTCGCCGTCGCCGCCTTGGCGGTCTGGCCGCGTGGACGGTCGATCGCGCCGGTGGATGCCTGGCATTTGGCGTGGCTCGGCCTGCTCTTCGGGCCGGGGCTGACGGGGCTCTATGCGGTTGCCTCGCAGTGGACGAGCGCTGCGCATGTGGTGCTGATCAGCGGCCTCACGCCGCCGGCGACGGCGCTCCTGGAGTCGACGGTACACCGCCAGCCGCTGAGCGCTCGAGCCTGGCTCTCGATCGCCTGCGGTGTCGCCGGCGTGGCCGTGCTTTCCTCGACGCGCTCTGCGCACGGCTCGACGCCGCAAGGCGACGCGCTGATGATCGCCTGGATTGCAATCTACGCGCTTTTCGTGCTGGGCACGCGCGAGCTTACGACGCGCTATTCATCGGCGTTCGTCTCCGTGGCGAGCACGGGCCTGGGGGCCGTCATCGTCACGATCGCGGGGCTGGCGGCAGGCGTGGGGGGCGCCATCGGCCACCCGTTTGCGACGCCGCAGGTGGCGTGGGCGTTCTTCGGCGAGATGGTCGTCGCATTGGGATTGATCGGGCCGGTTGCCAATGTGATGGCGATCCGGCGCTCGAACGCCACCATCGCCACCACGGGCGGCCTCTACGCTGCCGTGGCTACCGGGTTGATCGCGGCGGTAACGCTGGTGCATGAGCAGTTGACGCCCAGCGTCTTGCTCAGCGGCGCATTCCTCGCGGCGAGCCTGGCGTTGATGTTCGCTACACCACAGCCGGAACCGGCGCCTCGGCCGCACTCGGGGTGAACGTGAGTTCGTCGCGCTGGGCATCGACGTCTACGCGCACGTTTTGGCCCTCGCGAATCTCTCCGGCGATGATCTTCCGCCCCAGCGGCGTCTCCAGCTCGCGCTGAATCGCGCGCTTGAGCGGCCGTGCACCGTAGATGGGGTCGTAGCCCGCCCGCACCAGATGGCGCTTGGCCGCCTCGCTCAGCTCCAAGGTGATGCGCCGTTCCGCCAGGCGCCCGCGCAGGCGCATCAGCTGAATCTCGACGATCTCGCCGAGTTGTTCCTCGGTCAGCGCGTGGAAGACCACGATTTCGTCGACGCGGTTGAGAAACTCCGGGCGGAAGTGGAGTCGCATCTCTTCGAGGACGGCGGCCTTCATCTGTTCGTAGCCGCCGGCGTCGCCGTCGCGGTACTCCAGGATGCGGTTGCTGCCGATGTTCGAGGTCATGATGACGATCGTGTTGCGGAAGTCGACCGTGCGGCCTTGTCCGTCCGTGAGCCGCCCGTCGTCGAGAACTTGCAGGAAGACGTTGAAGACGTCTGGGTGCGCTTTCTCTACTTCGTCAAAGAGGATGACGGAGAACGGGCGCCGCCGTACGGCTTCCGTGAGCTGGCCGCCTTCTTCGAAACCCACGTAGCCCGGAGGGGAGCCGATCAAGCGGGCCACCGTGTGCTTCTCTTGATACTCCGACATATCGATGCGGATCATCGCGCGCTCGTCGTCGAATAGGAAGGAGGCCAGCGCGCGCGCCAACTCCGTCTTGCCCACGCCCGTGGGCCCCAAGAAGATGAAGGAGCCGATCGGGCGGTTGGGATCGGCTAGGCCCGCCCGCGCGCGTACCACCGCTTCCGAGACGGCAGTGACGGCCTCATCCTGACCGATGACGCGCCGGTGAAGCTCTTCGCTCAAGTGCAGCAGCTTCTGAATCTCGCCTTCGAGCAGTTTGCTGACGGGAATGTGCGTCCAGCGGCTGACGACCTCAGCGATGTCCTCCTCGTCCACCTCTTCCTTGAGCAGCCGGCCCTTGCCGTCGCTCTGCGCGCCGCCGAGCTGCGCCAGGCGCCGCTCGAGGTCGGCTAGCGTACCGTAACGCAGCTCGGCCACCTTGTTGAGATCGTAGTTACGTTCGGCCTGCTCGATCTCTACCTTGACGTGCTCAGCCTGCTCGCGCAAGGCACGCGCACGGGCAACTTCGCCTTTCTCGCGCTCCCATTGCTCCTTGAGCGCGTCGCTGGTTGCATGCAAGTCGCGCAACTCGCCCTCGATACGATCCAGGCGCCGTTTGCTGGCGTCGTCAGTCTCCTTGCGCAGCGCTTCGCGCTCGATCTCCAGCTGCATGATGCGCCGTTGGCTCTCGTCGAGCTCCTGCGGGAGCGAGTCGATCTCAGTGCGCAATTTCGCGGCCGCCTCGTCGACCAAATCGATGGCTTTGTCGGGCAAGAAGCGGTCGCTGATATAACGGTTGGAGAGGACGGCGGCGGCGACCAGCGCGGCATCCTTGATCCGTACGCCGTGGTGCACTTCGTAGCGCTCGCGCAGCCCGCGCAGGATCGAAATCGTATCCTCGACGCTGGGCTGGTCGACGATTACGGGCTGGAAGCGTCGCTCGAGGGCGGCGTCTTTCTCGATGTACTTACGGTACTCGTCGAGCGTTGTGGCGCCGATCATGTGCAGCTCGCCGCGCGCAAGCATCGGCTTGAGCAAGTTGCCGGCGTCCATCGCCCCTTCGGCCTTCCCGGCACCCACCACCGTATGGAGCTCGTCGATGAAGAGCAGCACTTGCCCCTCGGAGCTCTGTACTTCTTTGAGGACGGACTTCAAGCGCTCCTCGAACTCGCCGCGGTACTTGGCGCCGGCGATCAGCGCACCCATGTCGAGCGACACGACGCGCTTGTGCTTGAGACCTTCGGGCACGTCGCCGCGCACGATGCGCTGGGCCAGGCCTTCAACGATGGCCGTCTTGCCGACGCCGGGCTCACCGATGAGCACCGGGTTGTTCTTGGTGCGCCGAGAGAGCACTTGCACGACGCGGCGGATCTCCTCATCGCGCCCGATGACGGGGTCGAGCTTGCCTTGCGCGGCTAACTGCGTGAGGTCGCGCCCGTAACGCTCGAGCGTCTGGTACGTTGCCTCGGGGTTCTGCGTGGTCACGCGCTGATTGCCGCGCACGTCGCGCAGCGCCTGGAGCAGCCGCTCGCGCGTCAGCCCCATTTCGCGGAAGAGCCGTCCAACGGTACCGCCGTCTGCTCCCATCGCTAAGAGTAGATGCTCGACGGAGAGGTATTCGTCGGAGAGCGCTTTGGACTCGTCCTCGGCGGCGTTCAGTAAACGGCTCAGCGCGCCCGAGAGGTAGACCCGGTCCGGCTGCGTCCCCACGACTTTCGGCAGACGGTCGAGCTCCCGCTCGACGCGCCGTGCCAAGTTCTGCGGGTCCTCACCGGCCTTCTCCAAAATGGTGGGAACGATGCCCTGCTCCTGCTCCAACAAAGCGGCCAGCAGGTGCTCCACACCGACATCGGTGTTCTGGCGCCGGACGGCCAGGGCGTGCGCGGCGTTCAGTGCCTGCTGGACGCGCTCGGTCATCTTCTCTACATCCATCGCTCTTGGCTCCCTACCCAATGTTCCGCCGGATCACGCCTTTCAAAACACACAAGGGCAGCCGCGCGTTGCAGCGCGACTGCCCTTGCCGATGCCCGCGGAGAGGTCGCGGCTAGGTGAGGGCGCGGACGAAGCGCTCTAGGCGGTCGAATCCCTCGCGCAGGTTCTCCAGCGAGGCGGCGTAGGAGAGGCGCACGTACTCCGGGGCTCCGAAGCCGGCCCCGCCGACGACCGCTAGGCCCTCGCGCTCGAGCAGCAATCGCGTCAGCGTGGCCGAGGAGTCGATGAGCGTTCCCTGGTGGCTGCGTCCGAAGAGCGCCGACACCTGCGGGAAGAAGTAGAAGGCGCCCGCGGGCTTGCCGCAACGCACGCCGGGGATCGCGCGAAGACGATCCAAACCGTACTCCCGGCGCTTGGTGTACTCGGCCACCATCGTCCGGACAGGAGCGCGATCCATGCGCAGACCAGCCAACGCCGCGCGCTGCGAGATGGCGGTCGCTCCGCTGGTCGTCTGCCCCTGCATGGTTGCCATCGCCTTGGCCAGCGTGGGATCGCAGACGGTCCAGCCGATCCGCCACCCGGTCATGGCAAAGATCTTGCTGACGCCGTCGACCAGCACGGTGCGGGCGGCGATTTCGGGCGAGAGCGAAGGGAAGGAAACGGCTTCGCCGTCGTAGCTCAGCGCCGCGTAGATCTCGTCAGAGATCACCCAGAGGCGGTGGCGAAGCGCCAACTCGCCGACGGCTTCGAGAACTGCGCGCGGGTAGACCGCGCCGGTCGGATTGGAGGGAGAGTTGAGGAAGAGCGCAACCGTGCGCGGGGTAATCGCGGCGGCGACCCGCTCGGGGTCCAGCGCGAAGTTCTCCTCGGCGCGCGTCTCGACAACGACGGGCGTGCCGCCTACGAGCTTGACCTGATCGACGTAGCTGACCCAGTAAGGCGCGGGAATGATGACTTCGTCGCCTTCGTCCACCAAGGCCAGCAACGCGTTGGTGATGGCTTGTTTGGCACCGCAGGAGACGACGACGCCCTCGGCTTGATAGCGAGCTCCACGCTCGGCAGCGTAGTCGACGACGGCCCGGCGCAGGTCGGCGTAGCCGGTCAGCGGCGGGTACTTGGTGTAGCCGCCTTCGATGGCCTCGTGAGCGGCCTGGCGGATGGGCTCAGGCGTTGCGAAATCGGGTTCACCGGCGGTCAGATTGACCACGGAGACACCTTGCTCGGCCAGGGCGCGGGCGGCCGCGGCGGCGGCCATGGTAGAAGAGGGCGCGACCTGTGCGGCGCGCCGGGAGAGGCGAAGCGACTCGATCATCGGCGACTCTTTCGACCCCCAGCATGCTCTTTCTTGCGGCGTGCCTTCTCGCGCTCCCAGCGCGACGCGTCGACGTCCTCGCAGCCGATGGGACTGAACTCGCGGCAGTCGTTGGGGCGCGCCTCGTAGATGCCGCAGGTGAAGTGACCGGGGCGGTTCTCTTTGAGGAAGACGCAAGGGTCGGAGAGCGCCGGACCGGTCTTCTTGAGCCAGCCCACCGTCGAGCCGTCGGCCGAAGGGCGCTTGTTGACGTAGCGGCGCAGCGTCTCCGGATAGCTCAGCCCGAAGTGATCGGCGATGCGCTGGACGTCCTCGCGCGAGACGAAGGGCTCGTAGCTCCTGCAGCACTCGCCGCAGCCCGGCGGGCAAGCCAGGTTCTCGGGGAGATCCTGCAGATGCTCGCGCACCAGATCCACGACCTTGCCGATCGCTTTCACGAAGTCGGCATCGTCATTGTATTTGTACGACCACTCGCGATGGCTGATCGCGTTGGTGTTGTAGTAGCGCGTGATCTGCTCGTTGTAGGTCACGGTAACGTGCTCTTGCGTGATCTCGATCGACGTGAATTGGCGCAAGGGCTCGGCGTCGAGGAGCGCAGGGTTCGTGGGCTGCCCCGTCTCAGCGGTGAAGAGATCGAGCTCGGTGAGGTTGACGAAGAATTTGATGGCGTCGCGGCCGGTGGCAGTCATGCGTCGTGCTTCCCGCGACGGCTGCGCAACCCCTCGGCAGGACGGCGTGTCCTTCAGGAAGAACCGCACCGACCCATCGGCTGGAGCCCGCACGTTTGAGAGAGCGTGGGCCCGCTCGTGGCGACATAGCCAAGTGGTAAGGCAGAGCTCTGCAAAAGCTCCATCGTCGGTTCGACTCCGACTGTCGCCTCCAGTTCCCCACTCACTTCGCTTTCGCTCCGTTCGTGGGGGCCCCAGTGCTTTGAAGATTCCGGGCCACTCGTTTTCCCCACTCGTTCCGCTGCGCTCCACTCGTGGGGGCCCCAATGCTTTGAAGATTCCGGGCCACTCGGCCCGGTTTATAGTTCCCCACTCGTTCCGCTGCGCTGCACTCGTGGGGATCCCAATGCTTTGAAGGGTCCGGGCCACTCGGCCCGGTTTATAGTTCCCCACTCGTTCCGCTGCGCTGCACTCGTGGGGACCCCAATGCTTTGAAGGGTCCGGGCCACTCGTTTTTCCCACCCACTCCGCTTTCGCTCCGTTCGTGGGGGCCCCAGTGCTTTGAAGATTCCGGGCCACTCACTCCCCACTCGTTCCGCTTCGCTGCACTCGTGGGGACCCCAGTTGCTTGAAAGGTTCCGAGGCACTCGCCTCGATCTGTAATTCCCCGCTCGCTGCACTCGCGGGGACCCGAGACGAGGCGTTGCGGAGCGGGGGGAGAATCACGGGGCATGCTTGCCCGCCGTATCATTCCCTGTCTGGACGTCAAGGACGGCCGTGTCGTCAAGGGCGTGAACTTCATCTCGTTGGTCGACGCCGGTGACCCCGTGGCGCTCGCGCGCGCCTACGAGGAGCAAGGGGCCGACGAACTCGTTCTTCTGGACATCACGGCAACCATCGAAGGACGCCGTGCTCTGCTGGACGTGGTGCGGGCGACGGCGTGTGAGCTGACGATGCCTTTCACGGTGGGCGGCGGCGTGCGCGGAGTCGACGACGTGGTCGATCTGCTGCGCGCGGGCTGCGACAAAGTCTCCATCAACAGTGCGGCGGTTCGGGACCCGGCGGTGCTCGACGAGGCGGCACGCGTGGTCGGAGGTCAATGCGTCGTCGTGGCCATCGATGCCAAGCGGCGAGCCGAAGGCTGGGAGGTGCACGTCAACGGCGGACGCACGCAGACCGGCGTCGATGCCGTCGCGTGGGCGCGCGAAGCGGAGCGGCGCGGCGCAGGCGAGCTACTGCTGACCAGCATCGATGCGGATGGTACCAAGCAGGGCTATGATTTGGAGCTCTTGCGCGCCGTACGCGACGCCAGTTCCCTGCCGCTCATCGCCTCGGGCGGCGCGGGGGGAATTGAAGACTTCGTCGACGCTTTCGAAGCGGGCGCCGACGCGGCGCTGGCCGCCTCGCTCTTTCACTTCGGCGAGCTGGCGATTCCAGCGTTGAAAGATGCGTTGCGCGATCGCGGCGTTGCCGTTCGCGCCGTTGCCGGTGCGCGAGGTTCCGCCGATGTCCGCTGAGGCGCTGCGTTGGGGGGACGACGGCCTGCTCCCGGTGATCGTGCAGGACGCCAACTCGAAAGCCGTGCTGACCTTGGCCTATGCCAACCGCGAGGCGCTGGCGCGCACGCTGGAGACGCGCAGTACATGGCTCTGGAGCCGTTCGCGTCGTTCGCTCTGGAACAAAGGAGAGACGTCCGGGAACGTGCAGCGCGTTGTGGCGGTGCGCTACGACTGCGATGCCGACGCGCTGCTCTATGAGGTGGAGCCCGCCGGCCCCGCTTGCCACACGGGGGCCGTCACGTGTTTCCACAACGTCTTGGCGGAGCATTCCGGCGCTGGCCAAGTCGGGTCGCCCGGCGAAAGCGCCGC
>SCQY01000078.1 GCA_004298665.1 bacterium
GCCCACGACCAGCAGCGCCCCCAGGCGCCGTGCCTGCGCGCACGGCGCGGCGTCCAGCGCGTCGTAGACGCGCGTTCCGGGGGAGATCATGGCGATCGCGCCGGCGCGCACGTCCAGCGCCACCACCGCATGCGGATGCAGGCGTGAAAGCCGCGCGAAGAGCGCGCTAGGTTCGCCGTCGGGATCGGAGCGCATGCCGGCGTCGTAGAACGAAACCGCGCGCGTGCCGGCAAGAGCGACCCCCACGCACAGCAGCGCCGCGGCGCAGGCTGCCCCCGCACCGGAGACCCAACGCCGCCACGCCGGCCGAAAGACCACCGCCGCCACCATCGCCATCACCAGCAGCGCGCTGAACGCCGCTACGGGCAGCGTACTGTGAGTCAGCGCGTCATTCCAGAAGATTGCCTCGAAGCGCGCCGCGCCATAGAGCGAGGCAGCCAGCGCCAACGCACCAACGACCAGCGGCAGACGCGCGGCCACCAGCGCAGCGATCGCGGCCCCACAGGCCATGGCAGGCAGATCGAAGCGCAGCGAGGCGCCGTTGGCCAGTTGCGGCACGCTCCCCATGAAGCCGAAGGGAGCCAGCAGATATAACACGCTCACCAGCACGCCGGTTAGCGAGAGCGCACCGAACGCCAGCCCCTGATCGCCGAGCCGCCCGCGCATAGCGCGCACGACGAACTCCGCGAACGCCGCGAACGGCACGAGCACGAAAGCAAGCGTCGCCGCGCCGGCGGCCCACAGCGCGCGCAGCAACGTTGCCGCGCCGGTGAAGCCTTGCCCCGCGATCGTGGTGCGCCACGGATCGGCCACCATCGTGCTGGCCACGGGGATGAGCGCGCCCGGCGCCAACAGCACGTCGCGCACGATCCAGAGAGCCAGCGGGATGAAGCCCCCCGCCACGTCGATCGCACGCGCGGAGAGCGGCGGCGCGCCGCGTTGCACCACCACGCGCGCCGCGAAGTAGGCGAAGGCGGCAACCAGCGCCACTGCCGGCCCCAGCGGCTTCACCAAGGCGCATAGCGCCACCGAGGCGATCAGCGCGCGCGAGGAGCTCGCGTAGAGCAGAGACCACAGCACTTCGAGCACGGCCGCCGCGAGCCAGAGGTCGTTCTGCAGTGTCCCTACTTGCGCCGCCGCAGCAGGGATCGTCAGCAGCGCCACACCGCAGAGCGCGCCGGCCACGGCGGCACCGCTGGTCGCGGAGCGCCGTGCGGCAAACGCCGTCACGCGGAACGCCAAGAGCAGCGCGGCGCAGCCGCCGGCCAGCGGCAGAGACCAGCGCGCTCCCACGGCGATCAGCCCGGCCGCGAAGAGCTCGGAGCCGCCGGGGTACCACCAGTAGCGCGTTCCCGTGACCCACAGCGTATGGGCCCGCACCCATGAGAATGCGTTGGGGAGATGGTAGGCCAGCGTGTCGCCGTCGAGCGGCGGGCGCACCAGTTGCGGCCACAGCAAGAGCGCCAGCGCCGCCGTCACGATCGCCAGCCACGGCCAAGCCCGTGAAAGCGGCGCATAGCCTGCAGCGGCCCGGGCGGCGGCGCGCAGCGCAACGGGGCGCCATGCCGCCGCCACGCAGAGCAGGGCCGCGACGAGGCACGTCTCGCCGTAGAGTGCATGGGCGTATCCCAACGCGAAGGGGATGGCTACGCCAAGGACGATCGCGTTGCGCGCACGCTTGGCCGCGCGTTCGGCAAGCGTGGAGGTGTCCGAGCCCAGCAGCGGCGCACCCAGCCAGAGCAGCGCCAGCCAAAGCGTTGCCAACAGGCCGGCGCCCGCTCCGGCTTGGTCAAACGTCGCTGGGAGTCTCCGCGGCGGCGGCGCGCTCGACGCGCGCCACGAGATAGAGTGGTCGCTCCTTGATCTCGTCGTAGATGCGCCCTACGTATTCGCCCAAGATGCCGATCGTCACCAGCTGCACGCCGCCCAGCAGCAGGATCGCCAGCATCGTCGAAGTGTAGCCGGGCAGATTGTAGCCCAAGGAATTGAGCACCAGCACCACCGCGCCATAGCAGAAGGCGAAGGCCGCGATCAGGAAGCCCAGATAGGTGGCCAAGCGCAGCGGCACTTCGGAGAACGCCGTGATACCGTCGAGCGCGAAGCGCAGCATCTTGCTCATCGGGTACTTCGTGGTGCCGGCGAAGCGCATGTCGCGATCGTAGGGCACGCCCGTCTGCCGGAACCCTACCCAGGAGACCAGACCGCGGATGAAGCGATGGCGCTCGCGCATCCCCGAGAGTGCGTCCACCACTTGCCTGCTCATCAGGCGAAAGTCGCCCACGTCCACGGGGATCGGAACGTTGGTTAGCCGTGTCGTCACCCGGTAGAAGAGCGCCGCCGTCCAGAGCTTGAAGCGGCTCTCGCCGCGCCGCGTGCGGCGCACCGCGTAGACGACGTCGTAGCCTTCGCGCCACTTCGCCAGCAGCTCGGGAATCAGCTCGGGCGGATCCTGGAGATCCCCGTCCATCAGTACCACAGCCTCGCCGCGCGCGCGGTCCAAGCCGGCGGTGGAAGCGATCTGGTGGCCGAAGTTGCGCGAGAGCTCCACCAGCACCAGCGCGGGATACGTGGAGAAGAGCGCGCGCACAACCTGCGCC
>SCQY01000079.1 GCA_004298665.1 bacterium
GACTCATCGCGATCGTCTACGGCGCAATCCTCATCGCCTGGGTGCTCAAGCAGCCCGCCGGTAACGAGCGCATGCAAGACATCGCTCGCGCGATTCAGGAAGGCGCCATGGCGTTTCTGCGGCGCCAATACACGACGGTCGCCGTTGCGGCCGTCATCGTCGCGATCCTCATCGCCATTGCCCCGCCGCTGGGGTGGAAGCCCGCGGTCGGCTTCCTGATCGGCGCCATCCTCTCGGGTGCCGCTGGCTTCATCGGCATGGTCGTCTCCGTGCGTGCCAACGTGCGCACCACCGAAGCGGCCCGCAAAGGCCTCGCCCCGGCGCTGGCGCTGGCCTTCCGCGGCGGTTCGATCACCGGCCTGCTGGTCGTGGGCCTGGGCATCATCGCCGTCGCCGGATACTACGCCATCATGCTCAAGGTGACGGGCGGCGATATCGCCGAGTCGCTCGCGGCGATGGTGGGCCTGGCCTTCGGCTGTTCGTTGATCTCCGTCTTCGCGCGTCTGGGCGGCGGCATCTTCACCAAGGCCGCGGACGTCGGTGCCGACCTCGTCGGTAAAGTCGAGGCGGGCATCCCCGAGGACGATCCTCGCAATCCCGCCGTCATCGCCGACAACGTCGGCGACAACGTCGGCGACTGCGCCGGCATGGCCGCGGATCTGTTCGAGACCTACGTGGTGACCAGCGTCGCCGCGATGCTGCTGGCCTCGCTCACGCTGGGCAAGATCGTCCCGGGATCGGAGACCTTCCCGCTGTGGCTGGGCGGCATCTCGATTATCACCTCGATCATCGGCACGTTCTTCGTGCGCAAGTCGGCCAACGGCTCCATCATGGGAGCGCTCTACAAGGGCCTTTGGATCGCAGCCGTCCTGGCGGTGATCGCTTTCTATCCGGTGGCCAACGCCTTCTTCGGCAACGCCGCCGTGATCCCGTCGCTCGCCCATCCGCTCAGCGCCATGGACGTCTGGCTGAGCTGTCTGGTCGGCATGGCCATCACGGTCGCCATCGTCTACATCACCGAGTACTACACCGGGACGGAGTACTCGCCGGTGCAGCGCATCGCGAAGGCCTCGACAACCGGACACGCCACGAACATCATCTCCGGACTCGCCGTCTCCATGCAGTCAACGGCGCTCCCCGCGCTGACGATCGTCATCGGGATCCTGGTTGCATACGCGTTGGCCGGACTCTTCGGCGTGGCGCTGGCCGTCATGGCGATGCTTTCGATGGCCGGCATCATCGTCGCCATCGACTCCTTCGGCCCGATCACCGACAACGCCGGCGGCATCGCCGAGATGGCCGAGCTGCCCGAGGCCGTGCGCGGCGTTACGGACCCGCTGGACGCCGTCGGCAACACGACCAAGGCCGTGACCAAAGGCTATGCGATCGGCTCCGCGGCGCTCGCCGCCGTCGTGCTCTTCGCCGCATATCTCCAGGAACTCACCAATCATGGCCTCACCGGCCTACAGTTCGAGCTGGGCGATCCGTACGTGCTGACCGGCCTGCTCTTGGGCGGCCTGCTGCCGTACTTCTTCAGCTCGCTCTCGATGGAGGCGGTCGGCCGCGCGGGAGGCGCGGTCGTCGAGGAAGTGCGCCGGCAGTTCCGCGAGATCAAGGGAATCATGGAGGGCACCACCCGCCCCGACTATGCGACCACCGTCGACATCGTCACCAAGGCGGCGCTGCGTGAGATGATCGTCCCCGCATTGATCCCCGTGCTCGTGCCGATCATCGTGGTGCTGATCGGCCTCGTGCTCCCGGCCACCGCCGGGGCGCGGCTCTTGGGCGGCGTGCTCGTAGGCTCGATCGTCACCGGTTTCTTCCTGGCGGTCTCCATGACCAGCGGCGGCGGCGCTTGGGACAACGCCAAGAAGTACATCGAAGACGGCCACTACGGCGGCAAGAAATCGCCTGCTCATCAGGCGGCCGTCACGGGCGACACGGTCGGCGATCCCTACAAGGACACCGCCGGGCCGGCCATCAACCCGATGATCAAGGTGCTCAACATCGTCGCCTTGCTTCTGGTCGGCTTCCTGACCATCCACTAAGAAGACGCCCTCGTGGGGGAGGGGCAAATCCCTCCCCCACGGAACCCGCGGCATGCACTCTTCCGTTCCCCTGGGTGAAGGGATGAACCGCATGAAGAGACTGCTCGCCGCTCTCCTCGCCGCACTGCTCGTCACGGCCCCGCTGCTCGCTCGTGCCGACGATGAAGAGGCGCAGATTGGCCGGCAGGTCTACGATCAGCTGAACGGCCAAGGGAAGATCGTCACCGATTCCCCATACTACAAGGTCCTCGATCCGATCGCCCGGCGCGTTGCCGCGATTGCCGATCCGCAGTACCAGTACCCGTTCCACTTCATCCTGGTCAAGGATAAACAGCCCAACGCCTTCGCCGTACCGGGCGGGAACGTCTATGTCACCGTGCCCTTGATGACGTTCGTCAAGAATCAGGAAGAGCTGGCGGGGGTTCTCTGCCACGAGACCTCGCACGATATCCATCACGACGTGATGCACCGCATCAACGTGGACCGCAACTTGAGTATCGGCGCCCAGTTGCTCGGAGCCATTCTCCACGTGAACCAGCTTGGAGCCCAGGCCATCAACCTCGCCGCGAACCTGCAAGACCTCCACTTCTCTCGCGGGGTGGAGCAGAACGCCGACCACCTAGGCGCCTACACGTGTGCCAAAGCGGGTTACAATCCGTGGGGCATGGTCTGGCTGATGGAGCGCTTCCAATCGGCCGACCGGAGCTCCGCGCCCGAGTTCCTCTCAGACCATCCCTCCGACCAAGCGCGAATCGGCGCGCTGCGCCAAGAGTTCGCCAACAACCCATCCGTGTTCGCGCGCTGGAGTTCGTCG
Organism: bacterium; assembly: GCA_004298665.1. Lineage (GTDB taxonomy): Bacteria > Vulcanimicrobiota > Vulcanimicrobiia > Vulcanimicrobiales > SCRA01 > SCRA01. Next base: position 2,863 of record SCQY01000079.1, read on the forward strand.
CTCTCGCAGGCCGCACACCCGCTTCCCTCGCCGTAGAAAAGCAAAGGGGACCCCGCTCGCTTCGCTGCGCTCCACTCGCGGGGACCCCGTTTGCTCGAAGGTTCCGGGCCACTCGGCCCGGTTTGCAGAAGGCTACTTGATCTCGACCTTCGCGCCGACTATCCCCACTCGTTGCGCTTCGCTTCACTCGTGGGGACCCCGGTGCTTGAAAGGTTCCGGGCCACTCGGCCCGGCTTACAGCATCGCTGAGGTCGAGCCGGTAGAAGCTACTTGATCTCGACCTTCGCGCCGACTTCTTCGAGCTTCTTCTTGACGGTCTCGGCCTCTTCTTTGGTCACGCCGGACTTGACCGACTTGGGGGCCGATTCCACGAAAGCCTTGGCCTCCGTAAGGCCCAAGCTCGTGAGCTCGCGGACGACCTTGATGACCTTGATCTTCTCGGCGCCGACTTCAGTCAGCACCGCATCGAACTCGGTCTGCTCCGCGGCGGGAGCCGCCGCTGCGGCAACGGCGGCAACAGCCACCGGCGCGGCAGCCTGCACGCCCCACTTGTCCTTGATCGTCGAGACGAGCTCGTTGAGCTCGAGGACGGTCAGCTTCTCGATCTGTTCAATGATCTCGGCAACAGCCATGATGATC
>SCQY01000080.1 GCA_004298665.1 bacterium
AACGAGATGTAGAAGCTGAAGTCCGCGCCGCCCCAGCGTGCTGCCAGCGGTCCGGTGTAGAGCGGCGTGGCGATGAACGGCGTGGAGATCACGATGCCCAGTGCATAGCTCGCCAGCGCGCCCCAACGGATGCCCGCGGCCGGCGCGCCCTCCGGTACCGCCGCGCGGCGCACGATGAAGAAGTCGACGAAGAGGATCGCCAGCCACGGCGTCACCCAGTAGCCCAGCAGCAGCAAGAAGTGCTCGTAGAACGACGAGAAGTGGCCCGAGCCGTAGAGACTGAGTGCTAGGCCCACGGCGCCGGCAGCTACGGTGAGCACCGCGCGCGAGACGGGGATGTCCAGCGAGCGCGCAGAGAGCGCGTTGGAGTAGAGGTTGAGCGCGTCGGCAGCGGTGCCGCCTAGGATGACCGCCACGACCGCGGCAGCGCCGAAGCCGCCCATTACGGTGTGCAGGCTGGCGATGGGATTGCTCGCCGCCGCCCCCGCCAGGATCGCCACGACCGCGCCCAGGATCTCCAGCCACAGCGAGGAGACCACGGCGCCCAAAAACGTCCAGCCGATCACCGGCCCCAGGTTCGTGGTCTTCGGCAGGTAGCGTGAGTAGTCGGAGGCGTAGGGCGCCCAGCTGGCGATGTAGGAGAACGCCGCCGAGAGTACGATCGCGAAGAGCGCCAGCGGTGCTGCGTGGGGCTGCGGGTGCCAGGCGCCGACGGCGCCGGCGTGGCCTGCGGCGATGACCGTCGTGATCAGGAAGAGCACGCCGAGGACGACGGACATGATCCGCTCGTAGAGGTGGATCATGTTGTGGCCGAAGATCGTCAGCAGTACTTGGCCCGCGGCGAGGATGAGTGCCGCTACGGGAAACGAGAGGCTGGGCCACAGGAGCTGCAAGCCGAAGGCGCAGAGGATGTTGTTGATGGTGAACCAGCCGACGGTGCTCACCCAGTTGAGGGCGCCAGGCAGGTAGCCGCCCGTGCGTCCGAAGGACCAGCGCCCGGCAACCATCTGCGGTTCACCCGTGCGCGGACCCATCGCCGAAGCCAACGCCAGGAGCGCGCCGCCCACCACGTTGCCCACGACGAGAGCCGCGATCGTGGCGCCCAACGAGAGGCCTAAGCCGATGGGGAGGAAGCCGAGCGCGAAGTCGGCGATGGTCAAGTTGGCGCCAAGCCAGAGCGGAAAGAGATGCGCTGGGCTGCCGTGGCGCTCGCCGTCCGGGATGCGCTCGATGCTGTAGGGCTCGACGGCGAGCACGCGCTCGCCGTAGGCCGGGGTTGAGGGGGCGGCCGCTGTCTGCATGCCTCTCATTGTAATCAAGACTGCTGTCTTGTCAACTGACAAGACAGCAGTCGAATGCCGTTGCGCTCCGTTAGGCGATCGTACACCAGCGCGCAGCCTCGGGCCCCTCGGCGCGCACCGCTTGATCGTAAGCCTGCTGGAGGCGCGCCGTCACCGGCGCTGCGGCGCCGTGAGGGATCGCCGTTCCGTCGATCTCACGGGTGCCCGTGACTTCGGCGGCCGTTCCGGTGATGAAGACCTCGTCGGCCCCGAGCAGGTCCTCGAGCGTGAAGGGAGCGACGCGGGTCTCGATACCAAGGCGCGCGGCCAGCTCCAGAACGGTGTTGCGGGTGATGCCGGGCAGGATGTCCTCGTCGGCGTCGTTGGTGTGGATCACGCCGTGCTTGACGAAGAAGACGTTGTCGCCGGAGCCTTCGGCGATGCGCCCGAACTTGTTGCGCATCAAGGCCTCGTCGTAGCCCTTGGACATGGCCTCGCTCATCGCCAGGACGCTGTTGGCGTAGTGGCCGCTGGCCTTGACGGTGCTGGGCACTGCCTCCGAGGGCGACTTCTGCCACGTCGAGACGGTCAGCCGCACGGTCGGCCGCTCTTCGCCGCCGGAGAAGTAGCCGCCC
>SCQY01000081.1 GCA_004298665.1 bacterium
GCGGCGCCGACGCTCTTCCGCCCGCCGTTTGGCGGGCGCGATCCCGAGATCGTGTCGCTGGCTGGATCGCTGGGCATGCGAACCGTGCTCTGGAGCATTCCGCTGGCCGGCGACTGGAACCGCCCTCCGGCGAAGGTGATTGCTGCGCGCATTCTCGCTAAGGTCAAGCCGGGCGCCATCATGGTGCTCCACGACGGGAACAAGGGCGCCTGCGGCGTGGTCCCGCATATGGCGCGCGCCGCCTGCGACCGCAGCCAATCCGTCGAAGCGGTGAAGGTCATCGTCTCGACGCTGCAAGCCAAGGGTTACCGCTTCGTGACGGTCGACGAGCTGCAACGCTTGGCGACGGCTCCCGCGCCGGAGATCGAGAACGAGCAGGAGTCCGGGGGCGGCCTCTAGCGCACACCCCGAGAAGGTCGTCAATAATTTGACGACGAATCGCAAATTCATGCGACGCCTTCCCGCGCTTGCCGCTCTGCTCTGTCTCCTCTCGGCCTGCTCGGCTGGCTCCGCTCCAGCCGCCGGCGGAGGCGCCGTTGCAACGATGTCAACGCTCGCCTCGATCACCTCGGCCATCGTCTCTCCCTACTTGACGGTGACCAGCCTCGTACCCGTGGGCGCATCCGTCGAGGACTTCCAACCACGCCCGCAGGACGTAGCGACGCTTCACGACGCTCGTCTGCTGGTGGAGAACGGCGCCGGGCTGGAGACGTGGCTGCGCGACACGATCGACGGCGCCAAGAATCCCGGTTTGCGCATCGTCGACTGCACGGACGGCCTTTCCGTTGAGCAGCAGAACCCCCACCTCTGGATGGACCCCCTCTATGCGAAGGCCTACGTGGCGCGCATCGCGGCGGGCGCGGCGCTCTCCGATCCCCGGCATGCTCGCGACTACGCCGAGGCGGCACGGCGCTACGACCGGCAGCTCGACGAGCTCGACCGCTGGATCCGCACGCGGATCGCGGCCATTCCCCCACAGCAGCGCACGATGATCGTCTTCCACAACGCGTGGTACTACTACGCGAAGCGCTATGGCATCCAGCTCATCGGCGTCGTCGAGCGCAATCCGGGGCAGGAACCCAGCGCCTACGAGCTGGCCAACCTGGTGGATCTCGCGAGACGCCATCACGTGCGCGCCGTCTTCGCCGAGCCGCAGTTCTCGCCGAAACTCATGCGGCAATTGGCGCGTTCGGCTAATATTCGCATCGTAGAGGACCTCTACGATGATTCTGTGGGCGATCGACCCGAGGTCGGCGACTACCTGTCGATGATGCGATACGATACGGAGACGATCGTCAAGGCGTTGACCGCAAGCACGGGAGGGCACGCATGACCACCGCAGTCGCGGTGAACATTGCCGCCGTGGCAGCCCGCGATCTCGAAGTCGCGTACGACGATGGGCGTGTCGGCCTCACGGGCGTGAACTTCACCTTGACTCCCGGCCAGGTGATGGGCGTCATCGGCCCCAACGGCTCGGGAAAGTCCACGCTCTTGAAGGCAACCGCGGGGCTGCTGCGGGTGCGCTCGGGAACGCTGCTCGTCTTCGGCAAGCAGCCTGCGGATCTGGAGCCGGGATCGATCGCCTACGTTCCGCAGATCGAGGCGGTAGACTGGCACTTCCCCGCAACCGTGCGCGACATCGTCTCGATGGGGCGCTTTCCGAAGATCGGCCGTTTGCGCCGCTTCTCCGCGCGCGATCGCCGTCTGGTTGACGAAGCGCTTGGCGCCGTGGAGATGCTGGGTCTGGCGGAGCGTCCGATCGGCCAACTCTCCGGCGGCCAGCAGCAGCGTGCCTTCATCGCGCGAGCGATTGCCCAGGAACCCGCGATCTATCTGCTCGACGAGCCGGCCACTGGGGTCGACGCGGCAACGGAGGAGAAGCTTCTGCACCTGGTTCGGGCGCTGGCGGACGGCGGCAAGCCCGTGATGATGTCCACGCACGACCTCGAGCGCGCACGCGAGTGGTTCGACCGTCTGCTCGTGCTCGATACGCATCAGGTCCTCGAGGGGCCAACGGATGACGTGCTCACCGCTCACCCCGGCCTCTCCCACTCGCACGCCCACGGACACCACAAGCCATGACGATCATCCATGTGCTGGTGGCGCCCTTCGCCTACGACTTCATGGTGCGCGCCTTCATCGCTGCGCTGACCGTGGGCCTGCTCTGCAGCGTGGTGGGCTGCTACGTGGTCGTGCGCAAGCTCTCGTTCATCGGCGACGGCATCGCTCACGCCTCGTTCGCCGGGATCGTGGTGGCCTATCTGCGCCACATGGACTACTACGTGGGAGCCGCGATCATGGCCGTGGCTACGGCGCTGGGCATCGGTTTCGTGACGCGCCGCGGCAATGTTTCGTTGGATACGGCGATCGGCGTGCTCTTTACGGGCGCCTTCGCTCTAGGCGTCTTCCTGATGTCGCAGCTGAAGAACTATGCCGTCGATCTGCAGGATTATCTCTTCGGGAACATCCTGGGGGTCTCGCAGCTCGATCTCACGTTGACCGTGACGCTGGCGGCCGTGGTGGCCGTGGCGCTCGTCCTGCTCTGGCGCGATCTGCTCTACACCTCGTTCGATCCCGTCGTCGCACAGACGTCCGGCATCCCGACGGAGCGCATCGACTACATTCTCTTGGTGCTGCTGGCGCTGACCATCATCGTCTCACTGGAGTCGGTAGGAATCATCCTCGTCGCTGCCCTGCTGGTAACCCCCGCCGCGGCGGCCGCGCAGCTGACGCAGCGCCTGCCGACGATGATGGCCGTCTCGGCGGGGATCGGCGCCTTCTGTGCCGTGGGCGGACTCTATCTCTCCTACTACGTCAACGCCGCCTCCGGAGCGACGATCGTGCTGCTCGCCACATGCTGCTTCTTCGCCGCGCTGGGCATCGGCCAGCGCGTGAAACGCGCCGCATGAACGAGATCTCCGAGCAGCTTCACGGTAAGGGGCGCTACGCCACGCGCACGCGCGAGCGCGTGGCGCAGGTGCTGCGCGAGGAGCGCCGGTACCTCACCGCTCACGCCATCCACGAGATGCTCGTTGCGCGCGGCATCTCGATCTCGCTGTCCACGGTCTATCGCACGCTGGAGCTGCTGGTCGGCCTCGGCGTGGCGGCGACGCGCGGCGAGGAGAACGGGGAGATCTCCTACGTCTTCTGCACCGTGCAGCACCACCATCACGCCGTCTGCCGCACATGCGGGCGCGTCGAAGAAGTAGGATGCGGGCCCCTTGCGCGCTTCGCGCGCGATCTGCGCGCCGGCCAAGGCTTCGAGCTGGAAGACCATGCTATCGAGCTTTACGGGCGCTGCTCCGATTGCGCGAAGCGCTGAACCTACTTCAAAGCAGCATTGATCCGCGCCTCGAGCGCCGAAACCTCGACCTCCCCCGATCCGGCCCACGCCACCTTGCCGTCAGGGGCAACGAGCGTAAGGCTTGGATATCCTTCGCGCAGGTACGGATTGGGGTTGGCTCCCGTGACATCGAAGCCGAGCGGATACCCCGCGCTGTAGTCGCTGGCGAACTTCGTGACGTCGCCGGCACTGACCGGTGTGGTGCCGTCGAAGCCGAAGGGGCTGCCGACGATGCCGATCACGGCCAGCCGCTGGCCGTACTTCTTCTGCAGATCGGTGAGCGTGGGCGCTTCGCGCTGGCAGTGCGGACACCAGACGGCGAAGACTTCGACCAGCCACGCTTTGCCGGCGAACTGGCTGGAGGTAACTTCTCCGGTGGGCGTGCGGATGTCGAACGGCGGCGCGGTATCACCAACGGCGAGCAGCTTCGTGGGCGCCCTCACCGGAGTCACGGCGGCCTGCGAGCCGTGCAGTCTCCAGTAGGCGACGGCAAGCACCGCCAATACGGCCAAGATCGCGAACGTCACGATCGGTCCCGAACCTCTGCGCGGAACCTGCGGCTTGCGGCTCATCCAAGCTCCCTTCTATCGACGGCAAGCACGCCCGGAGGACGCAATGCCACCACGAGTGCGCCCGCGGCAAGCGCCGCGTCGCGCACGACATCGACCCACGAGGCGGGCGCGGCATCACCTTGCCCGAAACAGCCGCACGAGATGTGGATGCCTCGTACGACAACGGAGGCGATCGCCCCCGCGAACACGACGAACTCCGCGCAGGCCACCCATGCGGCGGCGCGCGTGAGGTAGCCGGCGATCAGATAGCCGCCCAGCAGGATCTCGAACCACGGCACGAAGACGGCCATCGGCCCTGCTACTGCCGCAGGCAGCAGTTGGAAGCCCGCGATGGTGGAGGCGAAGGCCGTGGGGTTGGGTGCCTTCAAGGCGCCTGCGACGACGAGCACGCTGCCGATGGCAACGCGCAGAGCGAAGATCACATGGGGCATCCTCAATTGGCCCACGAGGCCATTTCCTCCAATTGCCGGCGGATCGAGAGCGGCACCGCGCCGAGATCGACGTCGGGCGGCGCGGCAGCGGAATCGAAGGCGGCCACCGTACGGGCCACCCCGTGTGCCAGCCGCTGCAGATGGTAGCCGCCCTCCAAGCAGAAGGCGACCGAGGCGCCGCTGCACTCGGCGGCTTCGCGCAGCAAGGCGCCCAACGCATCCGTGCTCTCCAGCTCCACGCCGAGATCACCGATGGGATCGCCCGCCAAGTAGTCGTAGCCGGCACTGACGACGATGGCGTACGGCTTGACGATGCGTAGTGCGTGATGCAGCAGCTCGCGCCAGGTCGCGATGAAACCCTCGGTCGAGATACCGCTGGGATGGATGGGGATACTCGCGTCTATATCGCCGCCGAACGTGCGAAAGAGGCCGGCATCCCCCGTATCCGGATAGGCGGGGTGCGCGTGCGTGCTGACGTACGAGAGCCGGTCGCCGACGACGGCCTGCGTGCCGTTACCGTGATGGTAGTCGAAGTCGACGATCAGTGCGCGCTGCCCCGTCTCTTCCACGAATGCGCGCGCAGCTATCGCCGCGTTATTGAACATGCAGAAGCCCATGCCGCGCGCCGGCTCGGCATGGTGCCCGGGCGGACGCACTAGGGCGAAGGCGGCGCCGTGCCCCGCGGCGGCGTGCTCGATAGCCGCTAGCGCCCCGCCGGCGGCGCGCAGCGCCACGGCATAGGACCGTTCGTCCACCATGGTGTCGCCCGTGGAGAGCTCACCCACGGTGCCGGGGGAGAGTGCTGCGACTTCGCGCTTGGCGCGCTCGAGATACCCGCGCGTATGCACGCGCAGGATCGACGCCTCAGTCGCATCGTGGGGCATGAAGGAATCAAAGAGCCCGCGATCGCGCAGGTGCGCGACGACGGCTTCGATGCGGTCCGGTCCCTCGGGATGGCCCGTGCCGCGGAGATGCTCCTCGTAGAAGGGGTCGTAGACGATCTTCACGCCGGCCCCGTCGTCAGCGCCCGATCAGTGGAGACGCTTGATCGCGTCCGTCGCCTGCTTCGCCAGTTCACTGTTCTTCGGAGCGTAGGAGAGCAGCTTCTGGTAGTTCTCCTTCGCCGCCGCCGTCTGATGGAGTCCCTCGTACGCCTGCGCCGCAACCAGGTAGACCACCGGCTGCTGCTTGGCGAAGTCGGCAGCCTTCTTCTTCACGGTCTCCGCGAGATCGGCAGCCTCTTTGTAGTTCTTCACGCGGAGATCGGCCTGCGCGAGCGACATTGCCGTGACCGGATCGGCATGCATGTCATAGGCCTTGCGGAAGGCATCGTGTGCCTGCTGTCCCTGATTCTGCGCCATGTAGGCTTGGCCCAGGCCAAGGTAGAGATCCGGCGTGGCGCCGGAGGGGCCCAGCACCGAGATCAGCTTGCTGAGATAGGTCGAGGCATCGGCGAACTTGCCGGCTGACATCGCGTACTGCGCCAGCACGTTGAGAGCATCGGGATCGTCGCCCTTGGGTCCCAGGGCCTGCTTCCAGAGCGCCACGGCCTTGTCTGATTGTTTCTTCGTGTACCAGTACTGACCGTAGGTGATGAGCGGGAGGCTCTGCCCCTGATGGTCGTCGACGGCCTTCTGGAAGGCCTTCTGCGCATCGGCATCCTGCTGGTGCGCGGCATAGAGGCCGGCGACTTCGAGCTCGATCTGCACGTTCTTCGGATCGAGCTGGAGCAGCGCGTCGTACTGCTTGACCGCATCGGAGATCTGACCCGCCTGCGCGTAAGCGTGCGCCTTGCCATAGATGGCGTCGCGGCTGTCTTTGTTGGCGGCTAGAACGCGATTGTAGATATCGATGGCATACTGTGGGGTCTTCTGATCGAGGTAGGTCTGCGCCTCGAGCATCAGGGCCGAGGTATCCTTCGGATCCATCTTGTTGGCGATGTCGAACTGCTTACGGGCGTCGTCGTACTTCTTCTCGGCGGCATAGACCATCCCGAGCGTGTCGTATGCGGAGGCATCGTTTTTGTTGAAGGTGATCGCACGCTGGGCCACGCGCTCGGCCTCTGCGCCGCGCTTCTCCTTGAGCAGCAAATCGGCCAGTCTGACCAACACGCTGGCATTGGTGGGCGCCAGGTCGGCGGCACGCTGCAGCGAGGCCGTGGCCTCTTTCTGGTTGCCGAGATCGCTATAGGCGACGCCCTCGTAGTAGTACACCTCCGCCGTCTTCACGCCCAGCTGCTCGAGCTTCTGCGTGGCCGCAACTGTCTGGTCGGGGCGCTTGATGATGTACATGTACTGCGCCCACTTCAAGAGGGCGTCGCGGTCGTTGGGGTCCTTCTTCAGCGCAGCTTGAAGCTTTGGAATCGCAATGTCGGGAGGCTCGGGCGTCGCCACCGGAACCGGAGCCGCGGGTGCGCTAGCGGTGGATGACGGCGCGGGCGCCGCGCCCTTCGCGGAGGCGGCCAGCGGAACCAATGCGAGCGCCACCGCGATGAGCGGCCAGCGGAGGGCGGAGACTCGTGACACTATGTGACTCCTAACGATTCTGAAGATGGATGGGGCAACTGGGGAGACCGCGTCAGGCCGACGCGTTCTCCTTGACGAGCTTCGTCAACTCCGGAACGACCTGGAAGACGTCACCCACGACCATGAGGTCGGAGAATTCGACGATGGGCGCAGCGGCATCTTTGTTGATCGCCACGATCGTTCCAGCCGTACGCATGCCTACCTTGTGCTGAATCGCTCCGGAGATACCGCACGCGATATAGAGCTGCGGCGAAACGGTCTTGCCCGTCTGCCCGATTTGAAGACTGTATGGCACCCAGCCGGCATCCGATGCAGCGCGCGTCGCGCCGACTGCACCGCCCAACGCATCGGCCAGCGGCTTCAGCAGCGTGACGAACGGCTCGGGACCCCCTAACCCGCGCCCGCCGCTCACGATCACCGGCGCCTCTTCGAGGCCCATCTCGCTGGAAGCCTCCTCGATGTCCTCTTCGATCTTCATGGCGTAGGCTTTGGCCGGCGGCTTCGCGATCGGCACGATCTCGGCCGCCGCGCCGTCGGCCCGCGCCCCGAATGCGTTGGGACGCACGGTTACGACACCGTACTCCGTGTTTTTGAAGTTGCAGGTGGTGATCGCCACGCCGCCGAGCTTGGGTGCTACGCACCCGACGATCCCGCCGTCGATGGTGAACTG
>SCQY01000082.1 GCA_004298665.1 bacterium
GGCAGGACGCGGCGTACCCCGCCGGGCCTGCAGCTCTCGGCCGTCGCGCGCGCCAGCCCCGTCGCCTCCGGCAAGGCTTCGCAGAGATCGCCGGCCATCACGCCGCCCGGCCTGCGGCGTTCGGCCACGCGCCCCGCCAGCCCGTGCCAGAAGACGCCGGCAGCGGCGGCATCGGCGGGCGAAAGCCCGCGCGCCAGCAGCGTGGCGATCGCGCCGGTCAGTACGTCGCCGCTTCCCGCCGTCGCCAGCGCGCTCGTTCCCGCCCAGCCGAGGCGGAGGCGCATGCCGTTCTGTGCGATCAGCGTGGGTGAGCCCTTGAGCAGCAGCACAGGGCCGCGCGCGTGCTCTTTGCCAAAGGCGCGCGCGGCGCCCAAGCGATCGCGCTCCACCTGCTCGCGCGTTACGCCCGTCAAGCGCGCGAACTCGCCGCTGTGCGGCGTGAGGATGGCGGGTTTCCCTTCCAAGAGATCGACGAAGCCGGCCAGCGCCACCACGCCGTCCGCGTCGACGACATAGGGGCAGTTGAGCCCAGCGCAGAGCGCATGCACGAGCGTCTGCGTCTCTTCCGTTCGGCCCAGTCCTGGGCCAATGGCGACGGCGCTTGCGTTTGAGAGCGCGTTGAGCAAGGCGTCGACGCTCTCGGGGATCTCGCGTACCACGACTTCGACGAGGTGGGCGCGCACCACGGCGACGATTGCCTTGGGTACGAAGAGCGTGACGTAGCCCGCTCCGGCGCGCGCGGCGGCTTGGGCGCAGAGTACGGCGGCGCCGGGGTAGTCGCCGCTGCCTGCGACGACGGCCACGTGCCCCGCGGCGTACTTGTCGACTAGCGGCGGGCGCTCGGGGACGATCTGCGCGAACGTCAGGCTCTCGAGCGCTTGATATGTTCGCTGGTGATCGTCGAGCAGACGGCCCGGGAAGCCGATCTCCGAGATCCACAGCTCGCCGGCGTAATGGCGTCCCGGTTCGATGAGCAGGCCGCATTTCATCGCGCCCAGCGCGAGCGTGGCGCGTGCGTGCAGCGTTACGCCCACGCATTCACCGGTCGTGGGATCGACGCCGGCGGGGATATCGCAGGCGATGACCGGGCCCGTGAAGGCGTTGAGCGCATGGACCACGTGTTCCATGCGCGGCGAGAGCGGGAGGCGGCTGCCCGTTCCCACCAGCGCTTCGATGGCGAGCTCCGCGCCGTTCAGCGCCGCGGAGGGGTCGTTCGGCACGAGCGAGACCACCACGCCGCGGTCGGCAGCGCGCTCGACGGCGATGCGCGCGGAGACGGAGAGCTCGTGGCGCTCGTGCAGCAGGTAGAGGGAACAGCGATGCGTGGACGCCAGCGAGGCCAGCGCCAACGCGCCGTCGCCGCCGTTGTTGCCGCGTCCCGCAAAACAGACGACGTGGGTACCGGGTGGAGCGTAAGCGCGACAGACTTCGGCGAGCGCGGCTCCCGCGGCGCCCATCAGCGATGGTTCACCGCCGGGAATCGCCGAGACGCCGGCGGCGTCCGCTGCGCGCATCTCCTCGCGTGTGACCACGTGCACTGCGTCAGCCCTCCAGGATTACGACGGCGCAGGCGTTACCGCGCGTGTGGGTGATGGCCAGGTGGACCTCGCGTGCGCCCGCGCGTTCCATCAGCGAGACGCTGCGCCCCGTGAAGGCCAGCGTCGGCTTCCCGCTGCGCAAGTGCACTACCCCCACGTCGCGCCAGGGGATGGCGAAGCCGAACGCTTTGCGCGCCGCCTCCTTTGCCGCGAAGAAGCCGGCGAGGCGCTCCGCCGGATAGCGCTTGCGGTACGCGTACTCCATTTCGTATGGCGTGTATACGCGGCGGGCGAAGAGCGTCCGGCGGCGTTCGTCGAAGCGATAACGCGCTACTTCGGCTAGATCGATCCCCACGCCGAGGATCACGCCGGCCGCTCCGAGAACTCCGGTCGCGCGAGGTGATGCGTGGGCCGAATCCACATCGTCCCGATCAATGAGATCGACCCATCCTTTCTTTCCCGGCTCTCCCTCTGCCTGGAGGAGCGCTTTCTCTATGAGTTTGCCGTCGAGAAGAGTCTAACGCTCCCGGCCAGTTCAATCAATCCTACCCGCAAGCAGTTCTTTCTCAACACGATCGTCTCGAAGATCCAGGCGGCGCGCCCCGGCCCCGGGTACGTCCTCGCGCTTACGCATTTCGACCTCTATAAGACTTCGCACAACTTCATCTTCGGCGATGCCAACGAGCACGAGCAGGTCGCGGTAGTTTCCATGCACCGCCTGCGATCCGACTTCTACGGCGACGAGCCCAACGAGAACACGCTCTTCCAGCGCACGCTCAAGGAATGCGTCCATGAGCTGGGCCACGCCTTCGGGCTGAAGCACTGCTACAATGCGCGCTGCGTGATGTACTTCTCCAATTCGATCTACGACACGGACAACAAGCTCTCGTACTTCTGCGAAAGCTGCGATCGGCGCTCTCGAGCTAAGTCGCAGTAAACGGCGCGCTAGCGCAAGGCGCGCGCGTCGGCGAGGGAGACGGCGCGTTCGCGCCCGCCGTCGTGAACGATCAGCGAGCCGTCCGCGGCGATGCGCCGCGCGATCACGCGGCGCGGCGTGGACTCCTCGTCCAGCAGCAGCTCGTAGGGTGTGCCCTCCAAGCGCGCTTCGCGCTCCCAGCGCCGCGCGACCTCCGCAGGGCGGTCGAGCTCAGGGAGATTGGCGGCGTAGATGTCGAGGACGGCGTCCAGCAGACGCGCCGGATCGACGTTTCCCGCGGCATCGGAGAGAAAAGCCGGCGCTGGAACGACGCCTTCGAGCAAGCCGGCGTCGCGCGGCCGCAGGACGTTGATGCCGCTGCCAACGCCCACCCAGGCACGCTCCCCCTCGACACGGCTGACGCACAGGATGCCGCAGCACTTACGCCCGTCGAGCAGTAAGTCGTTGGGCCATACCAGATCGAGGGCGATGCTCGTGACGCGCGTGATGGCTTGGCGAATGGCTAGCGAAGCCCAGAACGTGACGCACCATAGCGCATGTGGGGGGAGCGCCCGCGGCAACGCCGTGGTGAACGTGAGCCCGCTGCCGCGCGGGGCGATCCACGTACGCCCGGCACGGCGCCCGCGCCCCGCCGTCTGCACGCCGGCGACGCGCACCAAGCCGGCCTCGTCGGCTCCGAGACGCGAAGCCACATCGTCGTTCGTGCTGCCCGTTTCCTCGACGCGCTCGATCCGCCACATGTTGAAGATGCTTCCCGCTGCGCAGGCGCGCCCCTGGAGGGGTGCGCGCCGCCGGCGCCCAACGGCGCAACGTGAGCACGCACCGCCCGTTCGTGATCCTCTCCTTCGAAGGCCCCGACCGCTACGCGCAGGCAGGCGGCTTGGGAGTGCGCGTGACGGGCCTGGCGGCCGCGCTGGCCGAACGGAGCCATCCCACCGATCTGGTGTTCGTCGGCGACCCCTCGCTGCCCAGCGTGGAGTCGCCGCAGGCGAACTTGACCTGGCGGCGCTGGTGCCAATGGATCTCGCACTACCACCCGCACGGCGTCTACGACGGCGAGGACGGCAAGGTAGCCGACTACGCGGCGAGCGTCCCGCGCTTCGTGGTGGAGGAGATCGTCGCCCCGGCGCGCGAGGCAGGGCAGCGCGTGGTCGTCATGGCCGAGGAGTGGCACACGGCGTCCGCGCTGATTGGCGTCGATGCGCTGCTGCGCGAGAAGGGCTGGCGGCAGGACGCCACGCTCTTGTGGAATGCCAACAACACCTTCGGCTTCGAGCGCATCGACTGGCAGGCACTGCAGCGCGCTGCCGCGCTGACTACCGTCAGCAAGTACATGAAGCAAGCCATGTGGACGCTGGGCATCAATCCCATGGTGATCCCCAACGGCATCTCTGAGGCGCTGATCGACGATCCGCCTTCGAAAGATCAGGTGCGCATGCTGCGCGCCGCGTTGGGCGAGCATGCACCGCTCTTGGCGAAGGTGGGGCGCTTCGATCCCGACAAGCGCTGGATGCAAGCCATCGAGGCGACCGCCGCGCTCAAGCGTTGGGATTTGAGCCCGCGTCTGGTCGTGCGAGGCGGCATGGAACCGCACGGCAGCGAGGTCTTCGCGCGCGCCGTGGAGCTGGGTCTGCGCGTCGAGGACGTGAAGGTCGAGCGCAGCGAGGACGTAGCACCGCTGATCGAAGCTCTCGGCCGCGCCGAAGGCGAGGTGATCAACCTCGTCAGCTTCCTCAGCACGCGCGCTCTCTACACGCTCTACGCCGCCGTCGACGCGGTATTGGCCAACAGCGGGCGCGAGCCGTTCGGCTTGGTGGGTCTGGAAGTGATGGCGGCGCGCGGCGTGGCCGTCACGGGAGCCACGGGCGAGGAGTACGCGGAGCCGTTCGGCAACGCGATCGTCGTGGACACGGAGGACGGGCGGGAGTTGGCGACCTACCTGGACGCCCTGGCCCGGGATCCGCACCTTGGCAAGAGCCTGCGCAAAGCGGGGCGGCGAAC
>SCQY01000083.1 GCA_004298665.1 bacterium
GGTCCATCGTTTCCGCGCAGCAAGCTGACCTACAAAGCACGCAAGCTCGGCACCAAAGCCATCCGCAAGATGGCGGAGGAAGGCGACCAGCATGCGCGTACCGCGTGGGACCGCTGGATCGGCGATCTGGCCCTGGGCATCGCCAACCTCGTGACCATTCTCAATCCCGAGCGCATCGCGCTGGGAGGCGGCGTCTCCAGCGCCGACGCCTTCATGCTCGATCCGCTCGTGCCGCGCGTGCGCGCGCTGACGACCATGGCCGATCCAAACGGATTCGAGATCGTGACGGCCACCTTGGAGAATGACGCGGGAGCCATCGGAGCGGCCACCTACGTGCTGCGCCAGACGTGAATGTTCCGTTGACGCCGGGGTCGCCGTTCCTCGTCGGCGTCAACTACTGGCCCCGCCGCTGCGCGATGGCATGGTGGCGTGCCTTCGACCCCGGAGAGTTCGCCGACGACTGCGCGCGCATCGCGGAGCTGGGCATGCGCGTCGTTCGTTTCTTCCTGATGTGGGACGATCTCCAGCCGGAGCCCGATCATCTCGACAGCGCCGTCCTGGCCCATGCCGACCACGTGCTCGACGCCTGCGCGGCGCACGGGCTTCTGGCGATGCCCACGCTCTTCACGGGACACATGTCGGGCGTGAACTGGCTGCCGCGCTGGGCCCTCGACCGCAGCGCGCCCGCGGGGCGCTTCCGCACCATCGCCGGCGGTCTGGAACGCACGAGCGGCGCCGGCGATCTCTATGCCGATCCCTTTCTCGTGCGCGCTCAAGTCTTCTGCGCCGCGCGGCTGGCTGCGCGCTGGCGCGGCCACCCGGCGCTCTGGGCGTTCGATCTCGGTAACGAGTTCTCGAATCTGCGCGAGCCGCGCGAGCCGCGCGATGCCGCCGCGTGGAGCGCACGGCTCTGCGAGGCGCTGCTTCCCGCCGGCGCCGCCGTCACCGGCGGCCTCCACGGCGAAGACCTCGAGCGCGATCGCGGCATCCGCCCGTCGACGATCTCCGCTCCCTGGCAGTT
The DNA here is from genome assembly GCA_004298665.1 of bacterium. Lineage (GTDB taxonomy): Bacteria > Vulcanimicrobiota > Vulcanimicrobiia > Vulcanimicrobiales > SCRA01 > SCRA01. Next base: position 1,022 of record SCQY01000083.1, read on the forward strand.
CGCGACGATGCACGGCTACGCCATCTACTCGCTCTGGTCGCGCGGGCGTCTCGACGCCGACGCAGTTCCCTTCCTGGGCGCCGCGATGCGCGCGCTGCAGGGCGGCAAACCGCTGCTCTTCAGCGAATGGGGCGGCCCGCAGTGTCCACCGGGCGCCATCTCCCCTGGGGAATACGTCACCCTGCCGGGGCGAGAAGCGGCGCGCGCGCTAGGGCCCCTGCCGCTCAACGCAGCTTCGTATGCCTGCTACTCCGAGGACGAGCTGGCCGATTACGCGATGGCAGCGTTATCGCGCCTGCACGCCGAAGGCGCAGCCGGGGCGCTCTACTGGTGCTGGAGCGACTACGATCCCGCACTGGAGCAGGCGGCGCCCTTCGATCGTGCGCCTTGGGAACTGCGCTTTGGTCTGTGCGACGCAGGGGGGCGTCTCAAGGAGATCGGTACGCGCCTGCGTAGCTTCATCGGCGGCGCACCCGCCATCCGCCCGCCTGCCGCGCTCGTGCTCGACGAGGCGCTCTGGTATGCGGATCCGTCTGGTGCGCTGCGCGAGAACTACGCCCACTACCTAGCAATGAGGAGCTGAATGGAAGAGGAGAATCCGGCGATCGAAGCGCTGGAGTCCGAGCTCTCGGACCACGTGCTCGAGAACGCGCGGCTGCTAGCCGAGCGCCGCCTCTCGCGTACGCTCAACGAGCTCCCGCTGGAGCGGCGCCTCCAGCGCCTGCGCATGCAGATGCGCTTCATCGGCAAGAGGATCGCCGAAGCCGCCTACTCACTTGCTCCCGACTTGGTGGAGGTGAGCGACGAGAGCGTGCGCTGCACGGAAACGGGGCGCTCGATCCGCATCGCTCAGAGCGCGGGGCAGGTGGTCTTGGAGCGCAGTTGGCTCAGTGGAAAGCGGGGCAGCGAAGTCGTCGAGGAGCTGCAGATCGATGATAGCCTCCTCTACTTGCGCCTGGCGTCGAGCGGCGGAGAGTGGGCGAGTTTCTGGGAGCTCGTCGGCGAGATCTTGGAAGAGTGAGCCAACGACCGCGCCACCCTGGTGGCATGTGCGCGCGCTATGCTGGCGGCGGTGGACGGTACGGATAACCTGGAGTTGGGCGCGCGCCAGCGCGAGGCGATCGCCTTTCGCGACGGTCACCTCCTGCTGCTCGCGGGCCCCGGAACGGGAAAGACCGAGACGCTCGCGCGGCGCGCCGCCGCGCTGATCGACTTCGCACGCGCCGCCGGGGACGAGCAGCCCGAGATCCTGATGCTCACCTTCGCGCGCAAAGCGGCGCGCGAGCTGCGCGAGCGCGTCGCCTCCCATCTGCGCAGCGGCGGGCAACCGCCGTCCTGCTCCACCTTTCACGCCTTCGCGCTCGAGACGTTGGACCGCTCGCGCCCGCGCGCGCTGGTCGCGGCGAGTATACTGACGCCGGCTAAGGAGCGCTTGCTGATCGAGCGCGTCTGCCACGCCGCCGTCAGCGAGCAGCGCGTGAGCACGGAGTACTTCACGGCTCGAGCGCTGAACAGCGCAAAGTTCGCTTCGGACGCGGCAAACTTCATCTCCCGCTGCAAGCAGGCACACGTCGACGCCGCCGGCGTGCTTGCGGCTGCGCTGGCGGGATCCGGCGTGCGCACGCGCTTGGCGCTCTTCACGCTGGCCGGTCTCTACCGCGCCTACGAGGAAGAGCAGCGCCGCCTCGAACTGCGGGACTTCCGCGACCTGATCAACGACGCAGTCGACGCGTTGCGCGGCACGCCGCGGCGCTATACGCACGTCTTCGTCGACGAGCTGCAGGATACCGATCCCGCGCAACTCGAGCTGTTGGCCCTGCTGGCCCAGGCCGGCGCGCGGATCACCGCCGCCGGCGATCCCAACCAGTCGATCTACCGTTTCCGTAACGCGTCGTCCGCGGCGATCGAGGACTTTCGCGCATCCTTCTCACCGGCCGTCATCGTCCTCCAGCAGAACCACCGTTGTCCGCCCGAGGTCCTGGCCTGCGCTAATCTGCTCGCCGAGGCGCCTCCTCGTGATGGCGGCGACGCACCGCTCGATCCGGTCTTGCTCCGCGAGAGCCTCACGCACAGCATCGCCGGATACGCGGGGTCCGCGCGCTGGCTGTGCTTCCTCGACCCATCCGGCGAGGCCGCCGGGATCGCACGTGAGATCCGGCGCCTCGTGGGCACGCCGTGCCTCTCCAGGGGCGGGCGCCCGCTGCGCTACGCCGACGCGGCGATCCTGGTTCGCGAAGCCAAGGGCCACGCCGAGCGCATCGCCTTCGCCCTGCGCGCGCAAGGCATCCCCGTCGTGCGCGCCGATGCCGCCGAGGCGCTGGGTGACCCCGCCGTCGACTTCGTGCTCACCTATCTCAGAGCGCTCGATGGGCCGCCGGATGGCGAGCGCCTCACGCGTCTGCTCTCCTCGCCCGTGGTGGGCATCCGTGCGCGCACGCTGCGTTTCGCGCGGCGCAGCCTTGGCCAGGCATCCTTCCTCGACCTGGCCGCGCTCGCGCTGAGCACGGAGCTCTCCGAGCAGGACCGCGCGCGTCTGACGCGCTTCACGGCTGCATTCGCGAACCATCGCTCTGGGTGGCGTGACTCGAGCGCACGCGATCTCGTCGTCTCGATCGCCGGCGTCCACGACGTCGCCGCGGCGATCACCGCGATGCACGGCGATAGCGAAACGCAGGCGTTGTCGACGCGCCGGCTCCAGGCACTGATCGACCTCGCGGAGGACGTCGATGCCGTCTTCGGCAGAGCACCGGGCGCCGCGGCGCACCTCGCAACGCACGCATCGGAGCTCTTCGGACTCTTGGCCGAGACGGAGGGAGCACCGGAAGGAGAAGGCGTTCACGTGCTCTCGATGCACGCCGCCAAGGGTCTCGAGTTCCCGCTCGTCTTCGTCGCCGCCGCGGTGCGTGGGCAACTTCCCGCCCAACCGCGCCCCGATCCGCTGCTCGACGAGCCGGCTCAAGAGGCGCTCTTCCACGCCGTGAACCTGCCGCGCACCCCAACGGCAGAGGAGCAGCGCGACGAGGAGCTGCGCCTCTTCTACGTCGCCTGCACGCGCGCAGCCGAGCACTTGGTGCTGACCAGCTATGCGCAGAGCGAAGGCGCCGATCTCGCACCGTCGCCCTACATCACGCGCGTTGGTATCGCCGAGCCCGGTGCGGCCGGCGACGAAACTCCCGATCACATGATCCACCTGGACGGCCACGCAGACGGTGCGGCCGCGCGACGCATTCTTGGCGTTCCACACGCGTTCGAGGCCCAGCCGCCCGCTACGCCCGCGCTGCCCGCGGGAGCGCTCTCACCCAGCGCCGTCGAGTGCTACCTGCGCTGCCCCCGCCAGTTCTTCTACCGCTACGTGGTGCGCGCCGAAGGCGATGAGCGCGAGAGCGCGCACGCGCTTTTGGGAAACGTTCTGCACGCGGCGCTGGCCGCGTTTCATGAGCGCTACCCGCGCAGCGAGGAGATCGTCGCCGCCGGAGACGATGCCGCCACCGCGGCACTCGATGCCGAGATCGCACGCGCCCTCGACCGCGAGCGAAACCGACCGCGTAACGCAGCCTTGAGCGAGCAGCACGCGCTCACCGCGATGATCTTGGAACGCGCGCGCGATTATGCGCGCCGCTACGTGAGCTGGCTGAACGCACAACCGCCTTTCGTGGTACGCGAACGCGAGCTTGCGGTGAGCTTCACCCTTACGGCGAGCGACGGGCGGGCGCACACCTTGACGGGGCGCATCGACCGCGTCGACGAGACGGCCGGCGGCTTGATCATTCGCGACTATAAGACGGGGCGCGATCACACCTTCGCGCCCCGATTCCGCCGCCTGGCCACGGAAGACGCCTTGCCCCCCGGCGGCGCGCTCGACGGCGTGGTCCAGCTGCCGCTCTATGCCGCAGCGCTCGCGCAGCGCGACCCAACTGCGAAGATCGCTGCACTCGATCTGCTCTTCTTGCGCGGGCGCTCACCTGCCGAGCGTACCGCATTCTCGCGTCTGGCAACGCTCGACGTTGCCGAGAACGCATCGAACCCTGAGGCGAAGGATGGGCTCACGCGACGCGAGCTCGACGCCGGGCTGCGTCGCATCGCCGATCTCTGCGGCGCGCTCTACGACGGACGCGCCGGCTACGCTGCGCAGCCGGGAGACGCCTGCGCATATTGTCCCTACCGCAGCGCATGCGATCGCGCGTCCCGCGACGGGGAGGGCGGCGGCGCAGATGGCCGCTGAGTTCGAGCCGCGCGCACAGCAGCGGCGCATCATCGAGCATGACCCCCACGCCCCGCTCGTGGTGGTCGCCGGAGCAGGCAGCGGGAAGACGGCGACGCTGGTCGAGCGCATCCGATGGCTCGTGCGCCACGCGAGTGTGGACCCGCGCGGCATCCTAGCCGTCACGTTCTCGCGCAGCGCGGCCGCGGAGCTCTCCACGCGACTGGCCCAGCGCCTTGGCAGCCGCGGCGACGAGATCAACGTCTCGACGTTCCATGCCTTCTGCCGCGAGATGCTCGTGCTCCATGCCTACCGCGCCGACGTCGACCCCGACGTGCGCGTGATCGAGGAGAGCGAGGCGCTGACCCGCTTCCACGAAGTCTACCGCGAGCTGCTCCAGGGCCAACTCGCGGGGATCGCCGTGCCGACGGCACTCGATCTCATCGCGCCGGGCAAGGCGCTGGCCCTCCTCTACCGTCTGGTCACCACGGTGACGGAGGAGGGGCTCACGGCACAGAGCCTGCGCGCGGAGGTCGAGCGCGCCCAACGTGCGCTGTGGGACGGCGAAGGCACGCCGCGCCCGCTGAGCATCTCGGGGGAGCTGGGCGACGGCTTCTACAAGACCAAGGCGCGGGCGGGCGAGCCCAAGGCCCGTGAGATCTTGGCGCGACGCCACGAAGCGCCCGCCGCGGCGACACTGCGCGCGCAACTGGAGGCCGAACGTGCGATCGCACGCCTGGCCGCTGCGGCGATGGAGCGTTTTGACGCGCTGCTAGCCGACCGCGGTGAGGTGACCTATGCGCACCTCATCTCGCACCTGGACCGCCTGCTCGACGACCAGGAACAGCTTGAGGCTATCCGCGGGCGCTTCACCCACTGCGTCGTCGACGAGTATCAGGACACCAACGCCGCCCAACAGCGGCTGATCGAGCGCATCTTCGGCCAGCGCCTCCAAGGCGTGATGCTGGTGGGCGACCCGCGTCAATCCATCTACGGCTTCCGCAACGCGCGCCCCGAAGAGATCGAACGCCTCGCCTCGCGGCACGGCCGCGCCGGCATCGACGAGAACTTCCGCTCGTACCAGCGCATCCTCGACGCCGCCCAGCGTGCCATCGCCCCGCAGCGCCGCGACGACGCGTCGATGCGCTCGCTGCGCACGCAGGCGCAGCACAGCGGCGAAGAGGTGAGCGTCATCGTCGCGCAGGCGCACGGGCGCACGCTCGGCGACGCGCGCGAGCGCGAGGCGCAGGCCATTGCCATGGAGGCGGAGCGCCTGGTGGCCGAACACGGCCTCACGTACGCGCAGATGGCGATCCTCCTGCGGCGCAAGACGCATGCGCATGCGTACGTCGAGGCCCTGGCGCAGCGCGGCATTCCCGCCCGCACGACGGGAGGTGTCGGTTTCTACGAAGCCGACGAAGTGGAAGAGGCCATAGCCTGGCTGCGCTTCGCGGACGACCCCACCGACGATGCGGCGCTCTTGCGCGTCCTGGGCGGCGGGGTCATCGGCGTCAACGAAGCGGCGATTGCAGCGCTGGCAGCGCCGCACTTCCACGAGCCGCAGGCGGCCGAGCGGCGCCTCCGCTTTGCGCGCGCCGTGCTGGCGGAGCCGCTGCCGTCTACGCTCGAGAACGAGGCACGAGAGCGCATCGAGACGCTGCGCGCGATCGCTGACGAGCTCGACGGCTCGGGATCGCTGCCGCTGCCTGAAGCGGTGCAGCATGTCCTGCGCGCCGGAGGACTCGAATACCGATACGCCCTCGCGCCGCAAGAGGATCTGAACGGGCGACAGGCCGCGGCGAATCTGCAGCGCCTCATCGAGATCGCCCAGAGCTTCGCGCGAGATCTTCCCGAAGCGCGCATCCCCGAGTTTCTTCAGTATCTCGAAGGACTGCGCGACGTGGCCTTCGACGAGCGCGAAGCCGACCCGCCGGCGGCCGATGCCGTCACGATCTCCACGATCCACTGGGCGAAGGGGCGCGAGTGGCCCGCCGTCTTTGTTGCCGACGTGACCAAGAACGTCTTCCCGGGATATCGTCCGCCCAATCCCATCGTCTGGGACTACGGTGAGCGCACGCTGCTGATCACGCGCGACCTAGACGGCGCCCCGACCTACCACGCGCTGCACGCGCGCTTCGGAGCAAGCGGCGACGCCTCCGCCGATGCCTGGAAGGCACGCGAGCAAGCCGAGGAGCGGCGGCTCTTCTACGTGGCGCTGACGCGCGCTCGTGACCGCGTCTACGTCTGCGGAACCGTGAGCACGACGGCCAACGGCGATGAAAGCTGCTCCGAGTTCCTCACCGAAGTGCGCGCGCTTGCGGGAACGCGCCTGATCATCGCACCCGCGTCGCTCGAGGCCTCTGCACCGGCTACACGATGAGTGCGGCCAGGCGCTCCATGTCGACGTTGCCGCCGCTGATGACGATGCCGACCTTCTTGCCGGCGATCTCCGCCTTGCCGAAGAGCGCCGCCGCGAGCGACGTGGCGCCCGAGGGCTCCGCCAGCAGCTTCCCACGCTCCAGCAGCAGACGCATCGCCTGGCGTACTTCGTCCTCGGAGACCAGCACGATGCCCGCCGCCAATGCCCGCACGATGGGGAACGTCAACCGCCCGGGCGACGTGGTCTGCATGCCGTCGGCGATGGTCTTGGGCACGCCGATCTCCACGCGCTCGTTGCGCTGCCAGGACTGCCACCAGTCGTTGCCCGCCTCCGTCTCCACGCCGTAGACGCGGATCCCCGGGCGCAGTGCCGTGGCGGCAACCGTGCAGCCGGAGAGCAGTCCCCCGCCGCCCACGGGGACGAAGAGCACGTCGAGATCGGGCACTTCCTCCAACAGCTCCAGCGCAGCCGTCCCTTGGCCGGCCATGATGCGCGTATCGTCGTAGGGCGGAATCAGCGTAGCGCCGGTCTCTGCTTGCACCTTACGCGCCAGATCCTCACGGTTTACCTCGTAGCGATCGTATTGCACCACCTTGGCGCCGTAGCCGCGGGTCGCCGCCAGCTTCGACGCCGGGGCATCCGTGGGCATCACGATGGTGGCGGCGATGCCCAGCAGCCGCGCGGCCAGCGCAACACCCTGCGCGTGGTTTCCCGAAGAGAAGGCCAGCACGCCCTTGGCACGCTCACCATCGTCGAGTTGGACCAGCGCGTTGTAGGCGCCGCGAAACTTGAAGGCGCCAACTCGCTGGAGGTTCTCGCACTTCAGAAAGAGCTGAGCGCCGGCGCGCTCGTCGAGCGCGTGGACGCGCGCGACGGGCGTACGGTGCGCCACGCCCGCCAGGCGCCGCGCCGCCGCCCGCACATCGTCGATGCCGATTGCATACTGAACCTGCGCCATGACCTCAATGCCCTCCGTACACGTGCTGTATCGCAAACAGGATCGCCAAAGCGACCAAGACCACGCCGGCCGAGCGCTCTGCCCCCTCTTCGAAGCGCTCGCCGAGCCGCTGGCCGAAGGCCAGCCCCGTCAGCGTAAAGATCACGGTCGTCACGGCAACTACGCTCAAGAGGGTCACGACCGGCAGATGGAGCGACGGGATCGAGAAGCCGACGCCCAGTGAGTCGAGACTGATGGAGAGCGAGGCGACGAACAGGCCGAACCCTGTGTCGATGGTGAACGCTTTCGTCTCCCGCTCGACGAAACTCTCCCGTACCATGATGACGCCGAGCACGGCCAGCACGGAGAACCCTGCGTAGGCCGCTACTTCGCCCGCCACCCGGCCTAAGCCCGTTCCCAGCGCGACGCCAACGATCTGCATCGAGATCTCCGCAGCCGAGAAGGCCGCTCCCATGCGTATCCGCATACGCCAGGGAATACCGGCGATACCGATGCCGGTGGAGACCGCCAGAACGTCGAGCCCTATAGCGACCGCCACGGCAAAGATTTTCAACGCGTCATGAAGCTCGAGCATAGAGGGCTCCGTTGCGCGTCGAGGAGAACGGAATCCTGGTGACGACGGGGATGCTTCAGCCTTTCGAACCTGGCTGCCATGAGGCGTGGCTCGCCAACTTCCATCATGCCGTCGAAGTGCGTCCGCGCTACTGCGAGACCGATCAAGTCGGTCACGTCAGCAACACTTCGTATGATTTCTATCTCGAACAGGCGCGCCTGGCCTACATGCGTGCGGCATGCGTCGACGACCACACGAGGCGCCTGCGTCTCGATCACGTGGCGGCGGAGATCACGATGCGCTTCGTCGCTCCTTGCTACTACGACGAGGCGCTGCGCGTATTGACGCGTTGTGCGCGGCTGGGGCGCTCCAGCCTCGACCTGGAACAGGTGATCCTAGGCCCCGAGGGGGGCATCCGCACGCTCTCCCGCACCGTTACCGTTTCGTACGATTTCGATGGCGGCCGGAGCAAGCCGTGGAACGATGCGCAGCGTGCGGGCCTGCGCGCACTGGAGGGACGCGATCTATGAGAGCAGCGGACGCACTTCCCGCCCAATTCAACGCCGCGCAGTGGTTCGTCGGCCGCCATGTCGCCCAGGGAAACGGCGACCGCATCGCGCTGCTGTCCGACGGCGAGCAGCTGACGTACGCGCAACTCGACGATGCAGTGCGCCGCTTCGCCGCCGCGCTCGAGGCGCAAGGCGTCCATCGCGGCGAGCGCGTGGCCATCGCCCTGCCGGACTCACGTGCGTGGTCGGTGGCGTTCTGGGGAGCGTTGGCGGCCGGCGCCGTGGCAGTGCCGCTGAACACGCTGCTCACACCGGACGATTATCGCGCGATCCTCGCCGACTGCGACGCGCGCCTGGCGATCGCCGATCCCGCGATCGTCGACGGCGCCGCCGTCGCTCCGCCCGGCTGCATCATCTGGGACGCCGCCCATCTGCTCGAGCAGGTGGAGTGCACGACGCCGCGCGCGGACTACCAGCAGACGCACCGCGACTCCTTCGCCTTCTTTCTCTACTCCAGCGGCACGACCGGCGAGCCCAAGGGCGTCGTCCACCTCCATCACGACCCATGGATCTGCGCGCGGACGTACGGTGAACGCGTCCTCGGCGTACGGCCCGGCGATCGCGCCTTCAGCATCGCCAAGCTCTTCTTCGCTTACGGCTTGGGCAACGCCCAGTACTTTCCGATGGACGCAGGGGCTGCATGCATCCTCTTCGCAGGGCGCCCCACCCCGCCGGCCGTCTTCGAGCAGGTCGCGCGCCATCGCCCCACGCTCTTCTTCGGCGTGCCGACAGCCTACGCACAGATGCTCGCCGCGATGGACGCGGGCGCCGAAGCCGATTTTTCCAGCGTGCGCGCCTGCGTAAGCGCCGGCGAGTCGCTCCCCGCGCCGATCTTCGAACGCTGGAAGGAGCGCACGGGCCTGGAGATCCTCGACGGCATCGGCTCCACGGAGATCTGTCATATCTTCCTCACCAACGAGTTCGGCGCGTGCCGCGCGGGATCGAGCGGTAAGCCCGTCCCAGGTTACCGTGTACGCATCGTCGACGAAGAGGGGCACGACGTCGAAGGCGAGGACATCGGCGACCTGCTGGTGGAAGGCGACTCGACGATGGCGCTCTACTGGAACAAGCACGAGCGCACGAAAGCCGTGCTGGAGGGATCGTGGATCCGCACCGGCGACAAGTACCGGCGCGACGCCGACGGCTACTACTGGCACGCCGGGCGCAGCGACGACATGCTCAAAGTCGGCGGCATCTGGGTCTCGCCGGTCGAAGTCGAAGCGGCACTTACCGCGCACGAGGCGGTGCTGGAGTGCGCCGTCGTGGGACGCGAGGATCGCGACGGCTTGATCAAGCCGCATGCCTACGTCGTGCTCAAGTCGCCGAAGCAGGCGCCCACCGAGAGCGAGTTCCAGCACTTCGTCAAGGAACGCCTGGCGCCGTATAAGTATCCACGTTGGGTAACCATTGTTGACGGCCTGCCCAAGACAGCCACGGGCAAGATCCAGCGCTTCCAGCTTCGCGAACGCAGTCGTGCCTAACCCGCCCTGAGGCAGCCTCCCCACGACGCTTGAGAAGCCCCACACTTGGCACGGCAGGGCGCGAGCGGTATCATGTCGAGATGCCGGGAAATCACCGAAAGGTACGGTGCAATGGAGTTCGACGCAAACATCGTGCGCTGCGGGGTCCCGCTGGTTCCGCAGGACGGCAACCCCGACGAGAGTGAGGGGATTCTCAACCCCGCCTGCGCACGCGACCGTGAGGGCCGGCTGCTCATCTACCCGCGCTGCGTTGCAGCGGGGAACATCTCGCGTATCGGTCTGGTGCGCGCCGAGCACGGCACCTACGAGCGCTTAGGCTACGCGCTCGAACCCGAGGCGCCGTACGAGGTCCGTTCCAATCCCGGCTACGGCTGCGAGGACCCGCGTGTTACCTTCGTTCAGGCCATCGATCGCTACGTGATGGCGTACACGGCCTTCGGCCCCGCGGGCCCGCGCATCGCCATCGCGCTCTCCAACGACGCCTACCGCTGGGAGCGTCTCGGGCTGGTCGACTTCAGCGCCTGTAAAGCGCGCAACGGCGACGACAAGGATGCCGCCTTCTTCCCCGAGCCCGTGCTCTCACCCAGCGGCGTGCTCTCGCTGGCGATGTACCACCGGCCGATGCTCCACCTCTCGGTGCTCGACGGGCGCGACGCGATTCCCATCTTGCTGGCGATGGATCCAGCGCAGCGCGAGGCGATCTCCATTGCTTACGTGCCGTTGAACGAGGTGCTCGCCGACCGCGCGAACCTCTTGCTGATGAGCGAGTCCGTCAAAGTCGCCACACCCGACCAGACGTGGGGGCGCGTCAAACTCGGTGCGGGAACGCCGCCCGTCAGAGTCGCCGAAGGATGGCTCAGTCTCTACCACGGCGTCGATGCTACGCTCGGTGACGGCGGATTCGAACTGCGCTACGCCGCCGGGGTCATCATCCACGATGCCGAGCGTCCCGACCACGTGCTCTACCGTTCCCCGGAGCCTGTCCTCACGCCGGAGACGCCGCTCGAGTGCAGCGGCATCGTTGCAAACGTCGTCTTTCCCACGGCGCTCGACATGCGTACCGACCTCGGCGGGCGAGTTTTCGACATCTACTACGGCATGGCAGACTCCCGCATCGGCCACGCGCGCCTGACCCTGGGTGAAGAGGCCGCGGCCTCCGCGGCCTAGAAGCGCCGGCACGTGGAGCAGGCACGCTCGTTCACTCCCCGTACCTCCGATGGCTGGCTCGGCGTCGAGCCCCGCGAATACAAGCGCGAGGGCGATTTCAGCGGCGTCATACGCCACACCATCGTGACGGGGGAAACGATGCAGCTGCGCCATTTCGACGTGGCTCCCGGCGGGTATTCGAGCCTCGAACGCCACGAGCACGAACACTACGTCATCATCTCGCACGGCTGCGGCACGGTGATCGTCGGCACGCAAGCATACAAGGCACAGGAAGGCGACGTGGTCTACGTACCCGCCAATACGGCGCATCAGTTCATCAACGATGCCTCCGCGAGCGGACCGCTCGGCTTCTACTGCGTCGTTTCCGCGGAGCGCGACAAGCCACGCCTACTCGACGAACAGGAGCTCCGCGCATTGGACGGAACGCCGGCGGGCGCCGTCGCTCGCCACCGCCTCCTCGTCTAAGGCGCTTACGGCAGGACCGTCGACGCGAAGGGCGCCCCGTCCGGGGTCACCGCCTCAACCTGCGCGCCGGAGCGGTAGACGAGGTTGGGGACCAACCAGACCGTATACGAGCGGTTAAGCCGCTCGAGGCCCGGCGTGTCCGGCGCCTGCTCGTAAGCCACCACGCGCACGCGTGTGTCGTTGGCTTTGATGGAGGCAATCACCTGACGAAAGCCTTCGTAGGGATGGGGACCCATCAGCAGCACGACGGCGAAGACATGGCGGTAGTCGATGCCGCGTAGATCGATTCCCAATGCGGTCATTTGGCGCGTACTGCGCACCACCGCAATCTGGGGGCCGGCCACGGGTGTGAAAGCGTACCCCTGGGCGTAGGTGCGAACCCGGATGTCGCGACAGCCCACGAGCGCCAGAAGCAGCAGCCCGCCGGCCAGCCAGCACGGCAGCCGCGCGATCAGCCGGCGTCGCATTTCGAGTCTCGTCACCATCGCCCGCGAAGGTTCGGCACCCCGCAGACGCCGCCTGTTACCACGGTCGTCGCCCCGCTCGAAGCCCTCTTCCGCGCTTGCGGGGAAGTAGCCGGTCACGGCGAACCCTAGACCTGTTTTGCGCCCTGGCACTGCAACCTAGGAGTCCATGGACACTCAGTATCGATCATCCCTCGCCGCCCAGGCTGGCGTGCGATCTGTGGCGGTGCGCGTCACAGCGTTCCGCTGGCTGGCCGCCGCTCTCGCCGTGTGCGTCTACCTGCTGGCGATCCTCGGCAGCTGGGTGCGCATCAACAACGACGGCATGAGCTGCCCGACATGGCCGAATTGCAGTGCGAACTCGCTGCTGACGCTCCACGGGTTTCCGTTTCTCGAGTCGCTCCACCGCTTGATCGCCGGCCCGATCGTGGGCCCCTTGACGCTGATCGTGCTGGCGCTGGCTTGGATCAACCGCCGTGAACTACCGCAAGCCTTCCGCGCGGCGTGGGCCGTCATCGGCTTCTTGATCCTGCAGATCGCGCTCGGCGGGATCACCATCTTCGCCAGCAACGATCCGCCGTCGGTCACGGCGCACTGGACGTGCGGCATGCTGCTGCTGGGCTCCGTCATCGCCGTCGCCGTGCTGGCCTGGGGACCGACCGCGGCACAGCAGGCGGAACGGCGCCATCCCGTCGCGGCAACCCCGTGGCTCTGGCTTGTGGCGCTGGCCGCACTCGTCACCACCGCGATGGGGGCCTACGTCAGCTCCAGCGGTTTCGGTCTTACGTGTTCGGGCTTCCCGTCATGCAACGGCCATTGGTTCGGCCTGGCGTGGCCGCAGGGAGCACAGATGACGCACCGCGCACTGGCCTATGCCGTCCTCTTCTGCGCCGTCCTGGCAGTGATCGCAACGCTGCGCGGCGAGCGCGGCGATCTGCGCGCCATTGCGCTGATCGCCCTTGCGCTGGTAGGCGTGCAGATCGCGCTGGGCGTGGCCAATGTACTGGGCCGGCTCCCGATGCCGATGCGTGAAGCGCACGCGGCCAATGCCTCGCTTCTCTACGCTGCCTACGTCGTGCTGCTCGTGCGCTCCGCGTTCTTGCCGCAGGCGCGAGTAACGCGCGCATGATCTCCGAGACGCAGAGCGCCGCCGCGCGCCCCTCGTGGGCCGACCCCGCTGTCTACAACGCGTACTTCGAACTCGCCAAGCCCCGCATCATCGTCCTGCTGCTGATCACGACGGCAGCCGCCATGGTCATGGCAGCGCACGGGCTGCCTTCGCCGGACATTCTCTTCTGGACGCTGCTGGGCGGCGGGCTCTCCTCGGCCAGCTCCGGGGCCTTCAATTGCTGGTATGATCGCGACATCGATCCGAAGATGAAGCGCACGGCGTGGCGACCCTTGCCGACCGGGCGCCTGCAGCCATACCAGGCGCTGATCTTCACGGTCGCAACGGCTATCGCGGCCTACCTGGTCCTGGGCTTGCTAGTCAATCCGCTGGCCATGGTGCTGGCGATGTTCGGCCAATTCTACTACTGCGTCATCTACACGGTCTGGCTCAAGCGCCGCACGGCGATGAACATCGTCATCGGCGGCGGCGCGGGCTCCATCCCGCCGCTGGTGGGCTGGGCCGCGGTGACGCATCAGGTCGGCCTTCCCGCGCTCGCGCTCTTCGCCGTGATCTTCCTGTGGACGCCGCCGCACTTCTGGGCGCTGGCGCTGGCCGTGGAAACGGACTACGAGAAGGCGGGAATCCCCATGCTTCCCAACGTCGCCGGCGAACGCCATACGCGCATCCAGATTCTCGTCTACACGATCATCCTCGCGGTAGCGACGATGCTCTTCGCCTATCCGCTGCACATCTTGGGCGCCGTTTTCTTCGTCGCCGCGGCGCTGTTGGGCGGCTACTTCATTTACCATGCGCTGCGCGTGCTGATGCAGCCCGCCCGGCCGGTCTACATGTCGATGTTCAAATACTCGCTCCTCTACCTCGCGCTGATCTGCGCCGCGATGGTGGTGGATCAGCTCGTCTAGAGGTCATCGTCTCATGGGTTCGACAACGGAGGACCGCCCGGTCCTGGGCCACCGCGGCGTGCGCGAGGTGATGCCGCTGCTGCTCACGCTGATGCTCGGCGTCTTCATGGGGGCGCTCGATCTCTCGGCGCTCTCTCCAGCGCTCCATCAGATCGGCGCGCAATTCGACGTCGGAGCGCGCTCGCTCTCGTGGATCTTCACGGCCTACCTGCTGGCCTACGTCGTGGCCATCCCCGTGATGTCGAAACTCTCCGACGTCTACGGGCGGCGCACGATCTACGTGCTCGACGTGGCGCTCTTCGCCGTGGGCTCGCTGATCGCCATTCTCGCGCCCAGCTACGAAGTATTGATTGTCGGACGCATCGTCCAAGCCGCCGGCGCCGGCGGCATCTTCCCCGTTGCCACGGCGACGGTCGCCGACCGCGTTTCGGAGGAGAGCCGCGGCGGCGCTTTGGGCATGCTGGGCGCCATCTGGGGCCTGGCGGGGATCGTCGGCCCCGCCCTGGGCGGAACGATCGTGCACGTGCTCGACTGGCGCTGGGTCTTCGCCCTCAATCTGCCGCTGGCGGTCATCGTTATCGCGCTCTCGATGCGCCATGTCCATCGCGGCGGAACACCGCGGCGCGGCGCGCTCGACTTCGCCGGCATCGTCTTGCTGGGCGCGGCGCTCCTTGCGGGAACGGCGGGCCTGACGCGCCTGCAGACCGATCACCTCTTCAGCGCATCGAACGCGGCCTCGCTCTGGGAACTGATGGCCGCAGCGGTGCTGCTGGCCGCATTCGCCGCCGTCGAGCGGCAGGCGGCCGACCCCGTCGTGCCGCCGCTGCTGCTGCGCATCCCAACCTTGCGGCTGGCGAATCTGCTGGAGATCGGCATCGGCATACTCGAAGGCTCGCTCTTCTTCGTGCCGGCGGCGCTCATGGCCGCCGATGGTCTGAGCGCCATCTCCGCCGGCGGCCTTGCGGCACTCGCGGCGTTCTGTTTTGTCGCCGTCGTCCCGATCGCCGGACGCGCGCTCGACAAAGTCGGCGCGCGTGCCGTGCTCTTCGCCGGCAGCCTCTTCGTGACCATCGGCATGGCAGCATTCGCCGCCTTCGTCGCCGTGCTGCCCTTGGCGATCGTCTCACTGGTCGTCGCGGGCTTGGGCTTCGGCTCACTGCTCGGCGCCCCCACGCGGTATCTGGTGACCAACGCCGCGCCCGACGAGATGCGCGCTACCGCCGTGGGCCTGCTCTCGATCTTCCTGATCTTCGGACAGATCGTGGGCAGCGCGCTCGCCGGCGCCCTGGTCGGCATGCACATCTCCTCCGTCCCGGGCTACACGCATGCCTACATTCTCTTCGCCGTCGTTGCACTGATCGTGATGTTCGCCACGCTGCGCATCCCCAAGCGCATCTCCCTAGCGCCCTCGGCGGCTTCCGGGCAGGCATAGACCCCTTCGAGGGACGCTCCTCGGCGCGCGCTCCTGCGCGCCTCCTGCTCCGCCGCGTCCTCGCTCTCGCCATCCATGGCTCCGCTCGTACGTCGGAGGCCCTCTTCGGGGTCCACGCCCGCCCGAAGCCCGCCACTCATCACTCAACCCCACCACTACTCCATCGAGACGCCAGTGCGTGCCTCACCAATAGCAGCTCGTGCGGGGGGCGGCGGGGTTGCCCCCTGAGGGGTCTCTGAGCCGCGCCGGGAGCTCACGGATGAGCGGAGGCGCGGCGAAGGAAGCGATCGAGCGAGCGTGATGCGAGCGAGGAACGTCCCCGAACGGGGACGACCCCGCCGCCCACCGCACAGAAGCGGTGCGCTAGGCGTTCTCGATGAAGATCTTCTTCGCTGTCCAGAAGAACAAGTAGCCGAAGACCGTCAGGCCGAGGACCAGCCAGATCAGACTCAACACGCCGCTGGCAACTTGCTGGCTTCCGCCGCAGAGTGCGATGACGCCGGACATCAGCCAGAGGTTGAGGCGGCGCAACGGCGACGAAGAGAGGCCGGCCAGGTTGCGCGAGGCGGCCAGCACGTCCTTCGGCGGCCAAGCGTCGGTTTGAATGACCTGCGCGATGCGGCCGTCGGGAGCCACCAAGAGCGTCACGTCGTTGTGCAGGAAGTTGCCGGGCGTGTCTTCGACGACGGAGAGGTTGAAGTCATCGCCGACGGTCTTGACCGTCGAAGGCTCGCCGGTCAACAACGACCAGCGCGCGGGGTCGACGTCGAACTTCTTCGCGTAGCCGGCAAGCACGGCAGGCGTATCGTATTTCGGATCGATGGTGATTTCGAGCAGATGGAACGGACCTTTGCCGAACTGCTCCTGCAAGTAGTGGAACTTCGCCGTTACCGCGGGGCACTCGCCGAGATCTTTGCAGCGCGTGTAGATGAAGCTGACGACCGTCGTCTTGCCGATGAAATCCGCGAGATGGACCAAACGCCCGCGCTGATCGACCAGCGGTACGTCCGGCAGCCGATCGCCCGTCCCCAAGATGCGGGTAACGCGCGCGTCCGCAGATCCTGCGACGGTGTCCGCGGCATCGTGAACGTGACGCAGCGACCACGGCGTGGTCGACATGTCGATGAGTGCATCGACTTCCTCGCCCGCGGTCAGTTTCGGCCCGCTCCGGATGCGGTATTCGATCGACTGCGAATTCAGCGCGCCTGGAATAGGATCGTTACGCAGGATCGCGTTGCCGTTCGGCATCACGGCGATGATCACGCCGTGCACGGGCACGAGCGTCTCGGCGGCGAATGCGGGCAACGCAACGCAGGCCATCACAAGAAGCGAGACGAGCGGGGCCAGAAAGCGCGACCGGAGGGCCATAACGAGCACTGCTTAGGGCCGCGAGGAGCAGCCTCCTGCGCGCGCGAAGGCACTGGTCCCGTGACTGAGCGACGCCTGAGCCCGCACGACCTGCGCGAACAACTCCCCCACCGCGCCTGGCGACACGACGAGCGCCGCGTCGTGGTTCAAGGGGCGCTGGGAATGGCGACGATCGCGCTGGAGTCGAGCATCCTCGCGGTCGGCTGCGGAATCCTCACGTATTTCCAATTTCGCCGCGAGCCCATCTGGGCGCCGCTCATCCTGCTGACCGCACTCGCATTCGCTGCCTATGCGGTCGCCTTGCTCGTCAAGCCGGTTACCGCCGTCCTCGCGACTCTGCGCCCGATCTTCATCGCCGACGGCTATCTTCGTCTGCGCGGGCGCGACGCCAAGAACGGACCCAACGAAAGCGGCTACCTCGCGGTGCTGACGGAGTCGGGGGACGTGGCCGGAGAGTGGCCGATGCGCGGCGAGCAGCCACAGTCCTACGATATCGGCCCTGCGTTGATCGAATTCAGTGAGTACGGCGGCGTCCATACGATCGACGGAGTGCCGACCGGCGCGCTCCCGCAGGGATTCCCAACGCTTGGCGTGGGACTCAACCCGCGAAAGCGAAGCGTTGGATAACTACTGACCGAGCGGTATCGTCAGCGTCGCATCGGGCGGCCACATCAAACCAGTACTCGAGTTGAACGCCACAAAACCGCCCACGGTGAAGAGGATGACGAGGCCGACGAGGCCGAGCCAGACGACGGCGCGGGGGACGCCCGCGCTATCGCGCATCCCGAAGTCGCCGTTGCCGAAGTGTTGTTGGTCGATAGCCACGATCTGACTCCTAGTGCGTGCTCAGAGGGGTTTGACCGACGATACGGAGCCCTACGAGCAGCGCCTCCACGCAACCGATGACGAGCAAGGTCAACATGACCTTGGTTATCCCGATGTCGGCTCCTTTGAGCTTCCACTCCTTACGCAGGAAGCGGATCGCGAAGAAGCCGACGACGATCGCTCCAAGTGCTCCGATGGTATCCGCGATGTGTGCAATGTCCATAGTCTGGCTACGCCTCGTCGATCAGTAGATGTAGAACAGGAAGAAGAGCACCACCCAGATGACGTCGACGAAGTGCCAGTATAGCGTGGCGGCGGTGAGGCCGAAATGACGCTCCGGCGTATACTTCCCCGCTAGCGACTGCAGCAGCGTGACGATCAGGTAGACGACGCCCACGAGCACGTGGAATCCGTGAAGTCCCGTCAGAGTAAAGAAAGCCGCCCCAAACGTACTTCCCGACCACGTCGCGTGAATGTGGGCGTATTCGTAGGCTTGGCCGCCCAAGAAGGCCGACCCCAGGATGATCGTGGCGATCGTGAACCAGATGTAGCCGGCCAGACGGCTCTCCTTCAGCCGGTGCATGGCGTAATGCGCCGTGATGCCCGAGCCGAAGAGGATGATCGCGTTGACTGCGCCGAGGTTGACGTCGGGGCGCTCCACGCCGACCGGCGGCCATACCGGAGCCGCGCTGCGCAGATAGAGCGCGGCGAAGATGTAGGCCGTGAAGAAGATCGAGTCGGTGAACAGGAAGAGCAGGAAGCCGAGGAAGCGCAGATCGCGCTGCTCGACATACTCCTCCTGCGTCATCACCCCGTGGCCATAGCCGTGGCCGTGGCCAAGGGTTTCCGTCTTAACTGCCATCGATGTGTCTCGCCTCTCCCTAGTACGTCGGCGTCGTCGAAACTTGGTTGTACGGTGCGCTATACGGCAGCGGCTCACCGTAGCCGTACGGCGTCGAGTAAACCTCCGGTATCTCCTTGAAGTTGTAGTGCGGCGGCGGAGAGGAGATCATCCACTCCAGCGTACGGGCACCCCACGGGTTGGGTCCGGCGGCCTGGCCCTTTTTCAAGCTCCAGAACGCGTTGGCGAAGAGCAGCAGGAAGGCGCCCGCCAAGAGGAACGCGCTGATGCTGATGAACAGGTTGAGCCCGTGGAACGCCGGGTCGTAGTAGGCTACGCGGCGCGGCATGCCGAGCAAGCCAACGAAGTGCATCGGCAAGAACGTCGCATTGAAGAAAATGAAGGTCAGCCAGAAGTGCCATTTGCCGAGCTTCTCGTTCATGAGGCGCCCGGTCACTTTCGGCCACCAGTAGTAGATCCCGCCGAGCACGCCCATCAGGGTGCCGCCGAAGAGCACGTAGTGGATGTGCGCCACCAGGAAGTACGTGGCGTGCTCGTGCCAGTCGACCGGGACGGAGGCGAGCATGACGCCCGTTATGCCGCCGATCGTGAACGTCGAGAGAAACCCGAGCACGAAGAGCATCGCCGTCGTAAGGCGCAGATTCGCGCCGAAGAGCGTGGCCGTCCACGAGAAGATCTTGATACCCGTCGGTACGGCGATCAACATGCTCAGGATCATGAACGGCATCGTCACCCATGGCCCCAGGCCCGAAGTGAACATGTGGTGAGCCCAGACCATGAAGGAGAGCAAGGCAATGGAAACGGTGGAGTAGGCGATCAGCTTGTAGCCGAAGATCGGCTTGCGCGCAAAGGTCGGAATGATCTCCGAGACGATGCCGAAGACCGGAATGATCAAGATGTAGACGGCGGGGTGCGAGTAGAACCAGAACATGTGCTGGAAGAGCACCACGGTGCCGCCGCGCGACGGATCGTAGAACGGGACGTTGAAGACGTGCGACAGGAAGAGCGAGCCGAGCGCAGAGGCCAGCGCCGTGGTCGCCACCAGCGAGAGCACCGCCGTCACCGCTGATGCCCAGACGAAGAGCGGCATCCGGGTGAAGGTCATCCCGGGAGCGCGCATCTTGATCACCGTCGTCAAGAAGTTGAGGGCCGTCAGCGTTGCGCCGATGCCCACCGTAAAGACAGCCGTGGTCCAGAAGACGATGCCGACGCCCGCCTGGAGTGAAACGGGCGGGTACTCCGTCCAACCGGCGTTCGGGGCGCCGAAGGCGAGACTGGAGAGCAGGATCAGCACGGCCGGCGGGAAGGTCCAGAAGCTGAACATGTTCAGCCACGGGAAGGCGACGTCGCGTGCCCCGATCTGCAGCGGCATGACGAAGTTTCCGAAGGCACCCGTGACGAGCGGAATCGCCCCGAACCAGACCATCAGCGTTCCGTGGAAGGTGAATGCCTCATCGAACTGCTGCGGCGTGAGGAACGTATTGTGCGGCCCGGTGAGCTGCACGCGTATCGCCTCGGCGAAGAGGCCCGACAGCAGAATCATGAGTCCCGAAACGATGAAGTACTGAATCCCGACGACTTTGTGGTCAACCGAAAAGATGTACTTCTTGATGAAGGACTCCGGCGCCGGATGAATTGGTGCTTCCGCACGCCGTAGAATATCGATGGTATCCGTGCTCATGGTAGGTAAGGCTCCCGCTGCTTCTTACTTGCTCTGACTCTTCAAGTAGGCGACGAGGTTGGACACGTCGCTGCTCGAGAGACCGTTTGCCTGGGCGTTCGGCATGACGCCGATGTCCCCGGTGTAGCCGTTCTGAATGATGTGGGCGACATTCTCAGGCGTCGCCGTACTGCCGTCGACGAGCTTGGGGTGCGCAGGGTCGTTGAGAATATTCTGGAGGCCCGGGCCCACCTTCTTCTGAGCGAAGGCAGCCATGTTGTGGCACACCGAGCACTTCTGCTCGAAGGCCGCCTGGCCCTTAGCGGCATCGCCCGCCGCCAAGTTGAGGGAGCTAGCCCCCGCCGCGGCCTTGGCCACCTGCTGCTGCGTGCCGGAGAACCACTTGTCGTAGTCCGCCTGCGGGACGACGTGCACGGTCGTGCGCATGTCACCGTGACCGATACCGCAGAACTCCGTGCAGATCAGCGGGTAGTTGCCAACCTGCGTAGGCGTGAAGTGAAGCTGCTGCACCATGCCCGGCACCATGTCCAGCTTGACGCGGAACTGCGGCACCCAGAAGGAGTGCACGACGTCGGCGCTGGTGATGTTCATCGTTACCGGGCGGTTGACCGGCAGGTAGAAATCGCCGTAGAAGGAGCTCTTGAGACCGGGGTAGCGGAGCTCGAACTTCCACTGGTGGCCGACCGCCTCGACGTTGAGCGCCCCCGCCTGCGGCTTGTAGAGGGAGAAGAGCGTGATCGCACTCCATACCCCTAAGACCACCATCAAGAGCGCCGGAAGGATGGTCCACCAGATCTCGAGAGGCACGACGCCGTAGAGCGGAATGCCAACGGCATCGGCGGGCTCATTGCTGCGATGCTTGTAGCGCCGTGCGAAATACACGACGTAGCCGTTCACGAATACGAAGATCGGTACGGCGAAGAACAGCATGAACTTGAAGAGCGCGTCGATCCCGTAGTCCGAAGTTGCCGCGACGGCCAGCGTGTCGTTGATCGGCCAAATGGCGATCAACACTATGAGAATAGCGCTGATCACCGCTAGGACCAACGTCACAGACCAAAACGAGCGATCGAGATGGCGGCGAAAATCAATATTATTGACTTGATGAGCCAATGCTGTTGTACTCCTGAAGCGCACTTGTGGATTAGGCGCGCGTCAAGCGATTCCTCGTTCTTTCTCGGTATCTTCTCATCCGAGAAGGCTCTCTACTGCGACATACGTCGCAGATCAAGCATGCTGTGCACCGCGGCTCGCTCTTCTACTGGCCGAGAGCCTTGAGCAATGCTTGGAGACCGTTATCTTTGTAAATCCCAAGCAGGCGATGGTGCTCGGCGTCGATGACGGCATTTGGGACGTCCGAAGCTTGCCAAAACGTGCCGTCGGCAAAGGCTACGGCGGTGACGCGCGCGCGGAGCGCGGCAGAGATAGGGTACGGCTGGTCACCGTTCCACTCAGTGGCTGCGGTCTTGAGCGGAGCCAGCGGGTCCTGCGAGACGCCGTTGAAGTAGCCGATCTCGCCGCCGAACGGATCGAAAACATCGAAGCGCACGCGCACGGCCGTCACCGCCTTGCGTTCGATATTGTGGTAACTCGCAGAGACATCGACGTTGCCGTCGCCGTCGCGTTCCGCCTTGACCTCGTCGAGGACCACGGGGGCGCCTGCCTCCGGCAGCACCGTCACCGTGATAGCCGGGACGTGATCGATGGGCGTTGCCTGCTCGGCGGCTCCTCCGGCGATAGGCCACACAGCCGCCAAACCGAGGACGAGGGCGGGTAGAGCTCGTTCGAACATGCATTCCTCCGTAGTGCGAAGCCCGCGTTGCTTCGCGCGGCGGAAGGCTTAGGCCTGGCCTTGGACGGCGGCCCCAAAAGCGCGCGTCAATGCGTCGACATTGGTGATCGCGGTGCCTACCACGCACGCGTAAGCGCCGCGGGCCAGCGCGGCGGCAACTTGGCTGGGATGCTGGATCCCCCCCTCGCAGATCGTGGGACGGCGTACCGCCGCCGCGATGCGCGCCACGAGGTCGAGCGCGGGAAGCGGGACGCCGCGCGTTTCACCGGTGTATCCGCAGAGCGTGGTTGCGAGAAGGTCGGCACCGGCTGCCTGCGCCGCCAAGGCATCTTCGAACGTGGCGCAGTCGGCCATGACGGGGCGCAGCAGCTCGCGATGGACCGCCGCGATGATCTCGGCCAGCGCGACGCCCCCGGGGCGAGCTCGCGCCGTGGCTTCCAGCGCGACCACGTCGGCACCGGCTTGGGCGACCGCCCGCGCATCCTCATAGGCCGGCGTGATGTAGACGTCGCTCCCGGGGACGCGGCGCTTGATGAGCCCGACGATCGGCAGCCCGCAGCGCGCGCGGATGGCGCGGATGTTCGCCACGCCTTGTGCGCGCAACGCGACGGCACCGCCCCGTTCGGCGGCGCGAGCCATCGCTGCGAGCACCGCCGGGTCGTCGAGCGGACTGCCCTCCTCCGCTTGGACGCTGACGACCAGCCCTCGTGCAAACGGCGGCATCAACTCAAGCATGCCTGCCTCCCTGCTCGGCTCCGGCCAACCAAAGCGCACCCACGACCGGTTCGGCAAGCGGCTCCCGCATCGTCGCACCTCTCAAAACCAGCTCGTGAGCCGTCACCCTGCGCAGAAGGGGATCGCCGGCCGCGCCGCCGACCAGCACCACGCCGCCGCGGCGCAGCGCAAGGCGATCCAACGCCACGAGCGCCAGCTCGGCGAGGGCACGCCCCGCTTCCTCGACCAGCCCTGCCGCCGCTACGTCGCCCTGTGCGGCCATGGCGGCGATGACCCGCGCGAAGCCGGCCAGATCACTGCGTGAGATGCTGCGGCGGTAGAAGGCAGCGGGAACCTCGGGCAAACGCGCGACGCCGAAGTGGCGCCGCGCGGCTTCGCCAAGCGGCGTCTCTCGCCCGCGATCCAAGACATCCAGAGCCCGCCGGATCGCCTCCGCGGCGAGCCAGAACGCGGAACCGCGATCGCCGAACAAATAGCCCCAGCCGCCCACCCGCACTTCCTCGCCCTGCGCGTTACGCCCGAAGGCCACGGAACCCGTGCCGGCGATCACGGCGACCCCTGGGGCACCCGCGAACGCGCCCATCCAGGCGGCCGGCGCATCGTGGCCCACGGTCAGCCGCTCCGCATGCACCACGCTCTCCACCGCCGCCGTCCGCCGCTCTTCGATCTCCCCCGTCAGCGCGACGTGCGCCCCCGCCAGGAGGGTCGTCGAAGCCAATCCAGCGCTATGCAGCGCGCCCCGCACCGCTTCCTCAACGGCGCTGCGCAGCCGTTCCTCGGCACCGGGCTCGTCGACATGGTTGGCGGGACCGCTCTCGCCGCGCCCCAACACCGCACCATGCTCGTCACCTACCACGGCCTGCGTGGCCGTCTGGCCGCCGTCGACACCAACGAAGAGCTTCATCGCGCCAACGTTCGCCGCACTTGCGCGGGATCCAGAGCGAGATCGAAGTAGCGGCGAGCATAGGCATCAGCGCGCGCTTCGCGGTAGCGGCCGCCCGGCCGGCTCAGCACCCAGCCGATGTACTCCAGGTGATGATAGAGCTCGTGCGCAACGCACGCCGCCAGCACGTCGGCGCCGTCGACGCGGTCGCCGAGCACGCGCGCGTTGACGCGAATCGTCTTGGAGCGCGGTTCGTATTCCGCGGCCACGGTGCGTGCGGCGTGACCGAAATCTTCGACCGCTACCTTCAGCCCCCAGTCGGCCGCTACGTGAACGGGGTCCACTAGCGCGCCGCCTCCGCGGGGAGATCCACGCCGTCTTCCCGCAGGACCGCGCGCAGTTGGAGCCCATCGATCTCGCGCGGGAGTACCCGTTCGCGCACGCACAGCGCCGCTGCCGTTCCCGCCGCCTGTCCAAGCGTCATCACGGTAGGCGTGAGGCGCGTGGATGCCAGCGCCTCGTGCGTCGTCGAGATGCAGCGCCCTGCCACCAGCATGCCGTCGACCGTCGCGGGAACCAGACAGCGATAGGGAATCTCGTAGGTCTGGCCGGCAGGGAGGCGTTGCGTGCGCGTTCCGGTACCCGTGGGATTGTGGATGTCGATGGGGTAGCCGCTGCGCGCTACCGCATCGGGGAAGCGGCGAGCCGCCAGCAGATCGTCGGCCGTCAGAACGTATTCGCCCACGATGCGCCGCGTCTCGCGCACGCCCAACTGCACGGCGCTGGCCGCGAGCCGCGCGCTTTCGAAGCCTGGTACGCGGCGCTGGAAGAAGCTCACCAGCTCCATTGCCTGTCTGCGCCCCTCGATCTCGGCACGCGTGAGATCGTCGGGATCGAGCGGATCGACGTCCGTCACGCGCGTCATGTTGACCGTCATCTCGTCTCCGTAAGGCGTGGCGAAGAGTGAGACCAGCTCGCGCGGAACGCTCACCTCACCGGCGGAGCGCGCACGCTCCCACAGCTCGTAGAGTCCCGCCACCGCCGTTAGGTCTTCGGCGCGGATGCTGCGGGCGTCGAGATGGGTGCGCATCTGGTCCGGGTGGGCGCGGATGTATGCGGCCAGCGCTTCACGGTCGACGTGCGAGAGACGGAAGATCATCGTGCACGGCTGAACGTGCCCGCGCTCGTCGCCGCGCTGCATTGCCACGCCCGCGGAGGCGGAGAGATGCGCATCGGCTGTTGCGTCGATGCTGATCGCTGCGCGCGCCTCGCGCACCCCGCCTACCGTCGCGAAGCGTGCGCCGCGCACGCGCACGCCGTCCATCAGGGCATCGAGCAGCCAAGCATGGAGCACGAGGCGAACGCCCGCCTCTCCCATCATCTCGAAGAGCACGGCCTTGAGGATCTCGGGATCGAACGGGGTGATCGTAGGCACGTAGCTCGAGGCATCGGGGAGATGGCCCGGCGAGCCGCCGCGCGCCTGAAGGCGTTCGACGATCTCCTGCGCGATGCCGCCCACCACGCGCCGATCCCCCGCGTGGAAGGTCATCCACGGCCCAACCATCGCCGCCGTCGCCGTGCCGCCGAGAAAACCGTACCGCTCGATCATCAGCACGTCGGCGCCATGGCGCGCGGCAGCCAACGCGGCCACGCAGCCGGCGTTACCGCCGCCTACGACGAGGACATCCGAGGCGTACGCGCTCACGCGCGCTGACGGGAGAGCACGATCCCCACGGGCTCTTCGCTTGGCATGGTGCGCACTTCTTCGCGGGCGAGGGCCACGGCCTGCGCGACGGAGGACACGTCCGCTACGTCAGCCACGCGACCGCCCACCAGCAGCGTGCACCGCGGCAGCGCCCGCCCTACGTCGCCGAAGATCGTCCAACGCTCCAGAGCGTGCGTGAGCTGCGCTGCAACCTCGCCCGCCGGAAGGGCTCGCGCCCAGGCATCGGATCTGCGCAGGCGCACGACGCCGGCGTGGTCGACGGCGGCGGCACGCCGCGCTTCCGTGACGTAGACGACGAACGCCCGGGTGCGCGCCGCTTCGCGCAGGTCCTCCGGTGCGGCGTTCAGCGCGCGAGCCGCCTCCGCGCGCCGCGCGGCCTCATCGGCGACGCGCGGCACGGCCGTTCCACCCAGCGCCGTCGCCCCCGTTGCGACGGCGCGCACGCGATTGCGCCGCGCATCCACCTCCACCGCCACCTGCACGCCGGCGGGATCGGCGCCCGAGCGCACGGCGGCCGCCTCTGCTTCGGCGCGCACGCGGACCACGTCGTCGGGCGTTGGATCGACGATCGTACGTTCAACGACGTCGCGCACCAGCGCCAGAGCCACGCCGATCGGCGAGATGACTTCGGCATTACGCGCCAGACGCCAGGGATGGCCCAAACGCTGCGCGACATAGGGGATCAGGGCTCCCGCACCGCCGCCGCCGCCCACGATCGTGACCGGCGACGCCAGCGCGTAGGCGCGGATGAGCGCGGCGAAGACGGGGGCGAGCCGCTCGGCGGCACGATCGAGGATCGCCCGCGCCAGAGACTCCGCCTCGCTGCCCAAGGCATGCGCGGCGCAGGCGAAGGCGGCCCGCGCGGCCTCGCCGTCGCCAGCACGGGCGAAGGCGCCCGCTGGGACATGGTCCAGCGCATTTGCCGCGCACGTCGGAGTGAGCGCGTAGCGCTCGCCGTCGCCGCCGCGCACGGCGAGAAAACCGTCGTCCGTCGGCGCGAACACCGCTGCGGCGAAAATACCGGGCGCGGCGAAACAGGCGTAGCGCAAACCGGCAATGTGCGCGCTGCGCGGCCCGAGATCGACGATGGCGCCGTCGCGCAGACGCGCAAGGCTTCCGCCCGCCACGGCCAGCGTGCGCACGTCGAGCGCCTCCACGCTGGTGCGTGCTCCGCCAAGCGTAGCGGCACGAGTCTGGGGGCGCCCATCGACCACTGCGCTGCAATCGGCGCTAGTGCCGCCGACTTCTACGAAGATGCCTTCCGAGAGGCGCTCGTGGAAGAGCGCACCCGCCACGCCGGCCGCAGGACCGGAGAGCATGGTCGCCACAGGGCGCCGCTCCATCTCTTGTGCATCCATCACGCCGCCGTCGCTGCGCATGATCATCAGCGGTGCGGGAATGCCGGCACGCCGCGCCGCTTCGCCGGTCATCCGTGCCGTGCGCACCATGGTGGGGAGCATCGCAGCGTTGACTACCGCCGTGCGCGTGCGCACGCGCAGCCCGTAGAGCGTGCTGACATCGTGCGTTGCCGTCGCGAAACCCACGCATCGGCGAGCGACTGCGGCGATATGCGCTTCGCGCGCGGGATGGTCCACGGAGAATGCATCGGCGGCGACGATCGCCTCAGCCCCAGCCGCGCGCAGCGCGTCGAGCGCTGCGTCGAGACGCTCGGGGTGGCGCGCGGAGAGCCAGCCGTGGAGGGGGCGCAGCTCGATCCCCGCAGCCGGATACAGCGGCGGCACGCGCGCTGCCATACGTGCCAGGAAACCTTCCACGCCGGATCCCACCGTGAGTACGCCGACGCGCGCGAGATCGCCCTCCAGGAGCGCATTCGTAGCCTGCGTCGTGGAGTGCGCGAGGAAAACCACGTCGCTTGGCGCTAGATGCCAGGCGTGCAGCGCACGCTCCAGCGCCTCCACGATGCCCAGCGCCACGCCTTCGGATGCGCGATGGGTGGTGGCAACTTTCAGCGAGCCCAACAGTACGCCGCTGGCGGCATCGACGGCCACCACGTCGGTGAACGTCCCGCCGACGTCGATGCCGATCCGCACGCGATGCGGCATCACCGATCAGCGCAGCGTCAGCGGAGCGCCCAGGTGCACGTCGAACGTGCGCCCTCCGCGCTCGAGAGAGAGCGTGTGCGGGAAGCCGTCGTAGGCCCGGCGCTGCGTTTGGAACGTCCCGTACTCCCACCAGAACTTGCCGTCGAGGCGTACCAGCACGTCGCCGCCTCGGGCACCGGCCTCCCAGGCGGGGCCGCCTGGGCGTGCCGCCACGCGCATCTTGCCGTCCGCCGTCTTGTAAAAGCTGTAGAGATAGGTAGGCGGATCTCCCGGGAGCAGCGCGAGGCCCTCATCGAAGAGGCGTTGCGCGCGCTGCCGGTGCAGGTGCGCCCAGACGTCGGCATCGGTAGCGGTGCGGCGCGCCAAGGTGCGCAGCGCCCGCTCCACCTCGGCACGCGATGCGCCGCTGGGCAGAAGCCGCTGCTCCGTCCACTGGTCTACTTCCCATCCCGCGCAGTCGACGAGATCGAAGGTGACTTCAACGAGCAGCCCATCCGCATAGGGAGTATCGCCGGCGTCGATGCGCGCATCGGCGGTGAAGGGCTTGACGCGGCAGTCACTTTCCGCGGCGTCGCCTTCGAAGCTCAAGGGGCGCAGATCGTTCCACGTTTGATCGATGGCGCGTGCCGCTTCGCGCGCCGCCACGTTCGCATCGACACTCGCGGCAGGCGTAACGGCAACGGTTCGTGCCGCCGCTGCCGGCGCGAAGAGTCCAGGCAACTGCGCGATCAGCGCCGAGGCTGCGGTCAGCAGCAGCGCGGCGATCACAGGTGGAACGCCCAGGCGGCGCCGGCGGCGATGGCAATGGCAACACCAGTTTGGAACGGGAGCGTGCGCTTGGTGATCGCTTCGACGTCTACGCCCACTTGGTTCGCTACCCAGACGTTCTGCGTGTTCGTGGGGTCGCAGACGTTCTGCACTTGCACCACGGCGAGCACGGCGGCCGCCAACGCCAGCGGCGGCAGCGCCCCCTGCTGGGCGAGCACGGCAAAGATGGCGACGCCCACGCCAACGGGATTGAGCGGACCGCGGTAGAGCGCCAAAGGCGAGAGCAGCCCGAACAGCACGGCATACGTCACGGCGTGGCGCGGCGCGATGCGCGCCACGATGGGGGCCAGCGCATCGTGGACTTGCGGGAGAGCCGCCACCGCCAACAGCATACCGATGCCCATCATCAGAAAGACGGCGGGAGCCACGTCCTCGATGCCGCGCACAGCGCTAGAGACCAGCGTCTGCACGGCATCGCGCGGGCGCACGATCAGCGCTGCATACACTGCGGCGATCGAGAACGCGGGAACGGGACCCCACGCCCCCCAGCGGAAGGCCAAGATGAGGACCAGCGGCAGCACGGGGGCAATCAGCGCCGGCCACGGCACATCGGGCGCGACGCTTGAAAAAGGATCGTCGAGCGCGAAACGAGCGAAACCGCGCTCACCCCGCGCGCTCACCAGCAGGAAGGCAGTCAACGCCAGTGCCGCGGCGACGAAGACGGCCGGAGCCAACGTCGCAAACGCCGTCGTTGAGGCACCAACGATTCCGCCGTAGAGCGTCCAGAGCGCCACGTTGAACGTCGCACCCAAGGCGAAGAACATCAGGAAGGCACAAGCGGCTGTCTCGCGCCGCACGCCGACCGAGAGCATCACGGGAAGCGCGATGCCGCCCACCATCACGATCGCGCCGAGCCCGGTGAGCGTAGTGAAGAGCGCTGCCACGGCCACACCGATCGAGACGATCACCGCGTAGGGGCGGTCGCCGCCGAACTCCGCAGCGCGCGATACGAGGTACTCCGCGATTCCCGTGCGCATCGTGACGCGCCCCAAGAGCGCGCCGAAGATCACGGCGGCGTAGGCGGGGGCGATGCGCCCGGCCGTGCCTTCGCCGATGGCCTGAAGCAACTGCTGGGGGTGGACACCGGAGACGATTCCCGCCAGTACCGCAACCAGGGGCACGGCCAACAGCGCCGGCAGCACGCGCCGCCACATGAGCACCGCGGCCAGCACGAACGTCGCAACGAGCGCGGCGCCGGCAATCACGGCGCCTCGCTCCCCACGTCGAGACCGGAGAAGAGCTCGGCGCGCGTGGGGAGGCGATGATCTTCACGATAGTAGCGCTCGCGCGTCACCGCTTGCAGACGATCCTCCATACGCAGCACGTTCGCGCGCCATTCGTCGTAGCGCGCCAGGACGTTGGAGAGATATGCTGGGCGGCACTCCGCGTTCCAAGCACGCGCGTACTCGTCGCGGATGACGCTGAGGTTGTCACGCCACTCCCAGAGCAGATAGCGCGCCAGGAAGAGATCGTGGAAGACC
>SCQY01000084.1 GCA_004298665.1 bacterium
CGGGGATTGAAGGGCGAGAGTTCGAGCAGCGTCCACGTGTGCGGGCTGGCGTTCTCGGTCTCGATGACTTGCTCGACAGAGAACCGCACGGCACGCTCCACTTCGGTTGGGACCAGATCGGCGAACTCTGCGCGGTTCCAGAGTACTTCGGCTCGGCCGGCGAGCTGCAGCATCGAGCCGCCCTCGAAGTCTAGGAAGAGCAGCGCGGCGTGGCCGTTCGCCGTGATATTGCCCAACGTATTGAAGAGATCGTTACCTTTGTAATCGGGGAACAGCAGGCTGCGCTCCGAGAGCACGCGCACAAAGCCAGGGAGCCCGCCGCGGTGCTGCGCGTCGGCGCCTGTCTGCGGGTGGTGCGTGGCGATGAAGAAGGTGTCGGCGCGCTCGACCCATTGCCGCTGCCGTTCATTTAACGCATCGCCCGACGCAACAACTGCCGGGGCCTCCGCCCGCGCAGCCGTCTCGTCGACGACTCTCCGCTGGATGTACTTGTGGCAGATCGAGTAGACGCGCTGCGCATGGAGGATCGGCATACCGCTGCGTATCTCGAGGATGCCTTTCACCTTCATGCGGCGGCGTGAGTCGAGGTCGATGCCCAGCAGCCCCACGGGGCCGGCGTCCGACGCTGCGAGCCGCGCGCGCGAGGGTGCCGAGGCATCGATCTGCACCGCACGTGCGTCGTCCACTGCCGATAGGAAGCCGCGCGGGCCGAAGAGCGGCATCGCCCACACTTGGCCGCTGCTGTCGAGCGCGCCCGCGATGGCATATGTCCGCTCCGCCAGGAACTGCACGGCGATCGGCGGGATATCGCCTCGCATCCGCGATCCCAGGCGCGCCGCCTGGTTCCGCACGCCGGCGCACGTTTGCACCTCGATCTCGCCGTCATGAAACGGCTGCTCCACACCTATCGCCACTGCTCTGCCGCCTGGCCGTTGCAGGGATTGATCGCACTGAACCAGCGCGTTAGAAGAATCCTCAGGTCGGTGCCGCGCTGGCTGGGGCCTTCTCGGCCTCCATGCCGGTGGGCGCGAAGATCTCCAAGCGATTGCCGTCGGGGTCGTCAAAGAAGATGCCGCCGGAGGCCGCGCCTTCAGCGTGCGGAACGAGCCCGTCGTAATAGACACGCGCCTTCAGTGCACGTACGCGCTTCTCCGCACTCTCCACGTCCTCGCGCGAGGCGACTTGGAACGAGAGATGATGCAGTCCGGGCGCGCCGTAGTTCGGCCGCCCCGTGCTCTGCTCCCAGAGCGTGACGACGATCGCGTCGTTTTCGCCCAGGAATGCGAAGCGGCGCGGCCCCTCGCGCGATTCGCGCAATACGGAAAGCTGAAAGACCTCGCGGTAGAAGGCTATGGAACGATCGAGATTCGTGACGTTAAGACCAACGTGACCTGTGCGCATATCGCCTCCGAGCACGCGGTCGCGCGCTCGCTTCTTTCGACACGCGAGCGAGCGGCATGGTTGCGAGGAGCGGCAGGCGCTCGTTTGGGTCGCATAGCTTGCCGAACGGGCTCCGGCTTAGCTTTCCCGGCCTTCGCCACAAAAGTGCCGACTTATCGTACAGGGCCTCTTCTTGTGCCTAAAGTCGCAGAGCGGCTGACGCAAGGTGTGGCACGCTAATTCGGCGTGCCGGCGTCATAGTTTGAGGAGATCGCGTTTCATGCAAGGTGTGCGTGTATTTCACAGCATCAGCGAAGCGTTGCGTGCGGGGTTCGAGATTGCCGACCGCACCGCTAACGGCTATCTCGCTCGCATTCGGACCTCTCGCGGATGGGCTCTCGCAGTCGTCGAAGTGCTCCCTTCCGAGTCCTAACCGGCCGCCCGTCCCGTTCTCTAGAGGCTGCGATTCGATCGTCAAGGCGCGCCAAACGGCGGTCAACCTGCGCGAGGCGTACATGCACCTCCGTCAGTCGGCGTCCAAACGCGAGAAGCCCATCTCGATGAAGCCATGCAACGCCTCGAAGGCGTCGTGCGGAGGTAATTGACGCACAGCCGGTCTTAGCGCCGTATCGCGCTCAGGTCGGCGAGATCCGCCGGCGGCTGCGTGAAGCGGGGCACGAGAGCGTGCGCGTCGGGACCCGTCGATAAATTTCAGGGCCAGCAGGGGGCAGTCGTCATCTTTTCGATGATTCCAGCGGCGAGGAGATGCCGCGCGACTTCGACTTTCTCTTCAGCGCAAATCGCTTCAACGTGGCGGTCTCGCGGGCAGAGGCTCTGGCGATTCTCGTGGCCAGCCCCGCGCTATTGGAAGTCGCCTGCCGCACGGCTGGGCAGATACGCCTAGCAAACGTGCTGTGTCGCTTTGTGGAAGAGGCAACGACGATCATACCGTATCGTGCCATACGTGTGGCACGTGCTCGCACTATACTATCGCTACCTCGCCGGAGGCGAACGATCCGACGGTGGCTCTTAGCGTCCCTTCATAAATTGCACGTCGTCACTTACGTTTCGAACATATGAGCGCACGAACGATCTGTGAAGTGATCGATTACGGTGGTCCGACGGGCGGAAGCTTTATCCCGGCCATGGAGTCGCTAACACGTGCGCTCACCGAGCGCGGTGATCGTTGCGTGTTTCTTGCCCATGAAGTTCATGGAGCAACCTGGCCGGCGGACCTGATGAAGGCCGGTGCGACGGTCCACCTCGTACAAAGCGATCGGGAGGTCGTCGATGGCCTGCGAATGTTGTGCCCAGAGATCGTGCATTCGCACTTCAACCGCTTCGACTTGGCGGCCGTCCATGGCGCACCGCATTCGCGGATTATTTGGCATGTCCATTCGCACCGGAATGACCGCTCCTTCACCTCGCGAATTAGAGCATTCGCAAAATACCGGCTGCTCGGCAGGCGCATGAATGCGATCGTCGCCGTCTCTCGCTTCGTGGCGCAAGAGTGCGTTGCGTGGTGCGCTCCGCGCGAACGCGTCCGCGTCCTGGAGAATGGCATCGATACGCATCGCTTTCATCCACCGGCACCTGCGGAGCGCGCCGAGGCTCGCGCAAAGTTCCATTTCGCAGATAGCGATCGCGTCGTACTGTTCTTTGAGAGAGTTCCGTACAAAGGCGGCGCGACGCTGCGTGAGGCGATGCGATCTACTCCTGGTTTCCGGGTCCTCGTCGTGGGAGGAACGCAAGAGGACCGGGATCGCTTCGGCGATGCGCCGCGAGTGATTTCGATTCAGCGCCTTACCGAGACGAGGCTGGCCTATTGGGCAGCGGACGCCTTAGCCTTTGCAAGCGACGATCACGAGGCCTTTCCCTTTGTCCTCCTCGAAGGGCTGGCATGTGGGGTCCCGGTAGCGGCGGCCAATATCCCGGTGGTGCAACAAGTTTGCGCCGGCGTTGACTCCGTCGTGCTGTTTCCCGTCGGCGACGGAGAGGCTCTGGCTCACGCTCTCGGAGAGGCGATGACACGCAGCGGCGATCAGGCTGGCCGTGAGCGCATCGTCAAAGCGTTTGGGTTGGATCGCTGGACCGCCGACATGCTACGTCTCTATGACTCCAGTTGACGTGACGGCGATCCACTACTGGCCTTGGCTAGCGAAAGCATAGCCCGATTCGGTAGCGGGCGTGCGACCGTAGCTCGGTTCCTTGGAAAAGTGCTAATGGTGCGCACGTGGCGCAGGAGGTCTCCCGAGCCTCAGAGCGCAACCCCAAGGTTGACCGCTCGCTTCCGGGCGGCCATTCCGTATAGCGAGCATGGATAAGATCACCGCCCCGAGGGGCACGCAAGACGTCATCCCCCCGGAGTCGCGCCGCTGGCACGAACTCGAGTCGGCCATTCACGACTTGGCCGGACGCTTCGCCTATAGCGAGATCCGCACGCCCACCTTCGAGGCCACGGAGCTCTACGTCCGCGGCGTCGGCGAGACGACGGACATCGTCGAGAAGGAGATGTACACCTTCCTGGACCGCAAAGGTCGCAGCCTGACCCTGCGCCCCGAGTGGACCGCCGGCGTGGTCCGCGCCGTGCTGGAGCACAACCTCCTCGCCCAAGGCCCGCTGAAGCTCTACTACATCGGCTCCATCTTCCGCTACGAGCGCCCGCAAAAGGGCCGCTATCGCCAGGCCCACCAGTTCGGCGTCGAGTGCCTGGGCTACGCTGATGCCGCCGCGGACGCGGAGTGCATCCAGCTCCCCATCGAGCTGCTGACCCGCTTCGGGATCGGCGGCCTGCGCGTGGAGCTCAACTCCATCGGCTGCGCCGCCTGCCGCCCCGCCTACCGCGACGCGCTGCTCGACTACTTTCGCCCTATCGCGGGCCAACTCTCGGGGGATTCGCAGCGGCGCCTCGAGCGCAATCCCATGCGCATTCTCGACTCGAAGGACCTCAAGGACAAGCCGCACCTCGCCGCCGCGCCGACCTACCTGGAGCACCTCTGTGACGACTGCGCCGAGCACTTCGCCACCCTGCGCGGCCACCTCGACGCCATAGGCATCCGCTACGCCGTCAACCCGCGCCTGGTCCGCGGCCTCGACTACTACACCCGCACCGTCTTCGAAGTCCATTCCGACGCGCTGGGCGCCCAGAGCACCATCCTGGGCGGCGGCCGCTACGACGGCTTGGTGGAGCAGTTAGGCGGACCACCAACGCCGGCCGTAGGCTTCGCCATGGGCCTCGAGCGCTTTCTGATGGTCCAGGAGCAGTTGGGCACGGTCACTGCGCCCGCGCGCCGCGGCATCCAGCTCGTCGCCCTCGGACAGGCTGCGCGGGATCGGCTGGTGCCCGTGCTGGCCGGCCTGCGCCGCGCCTACGACGGGCCGGCGGAGATGGACTACGGCGATCGCAAGCTGGGCGCGCAGCTCAAACTGGCCGACCGCAACGGCGCCCGCCTGGCGGCCATCTGCGGCGATGCCGAACTGGAGCGCGGTATCCTCATCCTGCGCGACCTGGAGACCAAGCAGCAACGCGAGGTCCCGTTGCCGGGCAGCACCGGCATCGGCGATCTGTTGACGGCGATCGGCGAGATGGCCAGCGCCCCGGTGCCGGTCAGTTAGCTAGTCGGTGATACCGAGGTGGGTCTTGACGGAGCGGATGTCCTGTCCCAGACCACCGACCTTGTTTTCGAGGCCGCCAACCCGGTAG
>SCQY01000085.1 GCA_004298665.1 bacterium
ACGAGCACCCGCTGACAGATCTCGGCCACCACGCCGAGATCGTGGGTGATCAAAATGATGGCCGAGTTGCGCCGCTCTTGAAGCTCGCGCATCAAGTCGAGGATCTGCGCCTGAATGGTCACGTCGAGAGCCGTGGTGGGCTCGTCGGCGATCAACAGCGAGGGATCGCAGGAGAGTGCCATGGCGATCATCACGCGCTGGCGCATGCCGCCGGAGAATTGGTGCGGATAGTCGTGGACGCGGCCCTCCGGCGATGGGATGCGCACCAAACGCAGCATCTCGACGGCGCGTTGCATGGCTTCTTTGCGCCCTAGCTTGAGGTGCAGGCGCACCGTTTCGGCGATCTGATCGCCCACCGTGAGCACGGGGTTCAGCGACGTCATGGGATCCTGAAAGATCATCGCGATCTCGTGACCGCGGATCTTGCGCATCTCCGCTTCGCTCTTGGTCAGAAGTTCCTGCCCCCGAAAGAGGATGCTGCCGCCTTCGATCCTTCCCGGAGGGTTGGGAATCAACCGCATGATCGAGAGCGAGGTGACCGACTTTCCAGAGCCGGATTCGCCGACGATCCCGAGCGTTGAGCCGGGCTCGAGATCGAAGCTCAAGCCGTTGACGGCGCGAACGACACCGTCTTCCGAGTAGAAATTGGTCTGGAGATCCTTGACCTCGAGCAACGCCAAAGGTAACCCTCTCTGAGAGCCCCACGCGCCTCGATTCGCTCGACCGTGGGCGCCCCTGCGTCAGAAAAGCGACCGCGCCGCGATGGTGCCTATGCCCCCGCGGCTCCGCGGGGCCACTTCCCGGCGTGGGCCGTTCTTCCCCCTAGCGCGCCGCACGCAGCGCGGCGTTAGATCCCGGTAAACGAGATGATGAAGCCGATCACGACGAAGCTCACGGCGATGTACGTCGTGAAACGCGCGAGCTGCTCGTCTCGGCCGAGACGGCCGCGATACATCGAATCACGCTGCCCGCCAATGGAGCCAAGCCCGAGCCCTTCGTTCTTCGTCGTCTGCACCGCCATCAGCACCGTCAGCACGAGAGCGAGCAAGACGAAGATGCCGCCCAACGAGTGCGCCAAAAACGGATGCGCGACGTTGAACGGCGGCGCCACGTAGGGCAGCGGCGCAGACGGCGCCGAGGGCAGCAGGGTGGCCGCGGTCTTGGGGAGCGCGGTCGACACTTGAGCTAGTAGGAACACGGCTGGCATCGTATCACACCGGAGCCCGCCCCTCAACCCCCAGGGCGGCCCGCACCCGCTGGGCGAGCGGCTCGGGGGCGATCCCGAAGGCGGCTCGCTGGACGCTCTGGGTATGGGGCTGCACCAAGACGCCGGGGACGCCTACTCGCTCGACGCTGACCGCCAACCCGTGGTCGGAGGCGAATTCGAGCACGGCGGAGCCGTAGCCGCCAGCCAGCGAGGCCTCCTCCACCGTGATCCAATGCCGATGGTCAACCGCTAAGTCGCCGAGAAGCTCCCCGTCGAGCGGGGTCACGAAGCGCGCGTTGACGACCGTCGGCGTGATGCCCTCCGCCGCCAGCACATCGGCCGCATCGAGGGCGACTTCCACGCAGTTCCCCAGAGCTAGGATCGCCACGTCGCGGCCCGAGCGCAGAATTTCAGCGTGCCCTTGGACGATCGGCTCGTACGGAATAGCGTGGCGGCCGCTGGTCGAGCCGCGCGGATAGCGCAGCGCCGCCGGACGCTCCAGCGAGAGCGCATGGTCGAGCATGAGAGGCAGCTCGCC
Source organism: bacterium (assembly GCA_004298665.1). Classification (GTDB taxonomy): domain Bacteria; phylum Vulcanimicrobiota; class Vulcanimicrobiia; order Vulcanimicrobiales; family SCRA01; genus SCRA01. The sequence continues at coordinate 1,746 of SCQY01000085.1, forward strand.
TTCGTCGCGCGGCGCCATGACCGTGATGCCGGGCAGCGTGCGCAAGTAAGCGAGATCGAAGAGACCCATGTGGGTCGGGCCATCGTCGCCCACCAAGCCCGCGCGATCGAGAGCGAAGACGACGGGCAGCCCCTGCACCACCACGTCGTGCACGACTTGATCGTAGGCGCGCTGGAGAAATGTGGAGTAGATGGCGCAGACCGGCTTCATGCCTTGCGATGCGAGGCCGGCGGCGAAACAAACCGCGTGACCCTCCGCGATGCCGACGTCGACGTAACGTTCCGGAAAGGCCTTGGCCAGCTTGGAGAGTTTGGTGCCGTCGGGCATCGCCGCCGTGATCCCGACGACGCGCGGATCGTGCTCCGCCGCGGCGACGATGGCGTCCCCGAAGGCATCGGAGAACGTTAGGCGCGTACCGGGCTTGCGCTCGATCTTGCCGTTCTCGATCTCGAAGGCGCCGCAGCCGTGGTAGGTGCGGCTATCCAGCTCCGCGGGCTCGTAGCCTTTGCCCTTGGTGGTCAGCACGTGGAGGAGCACCGGCCCCTGAATGCGCTTGGCGGTCTCGAGGGCGGCCACGAGGTGATCGATGTCGTGGCCGTCCAGCGGACCCACGTAGGTGAAGCCCAGCTCCTCGAAGATGATCGCAGTCTTCTCGTCCGGAGCGATCATGCGCATCGCCGCTTGCTCTGCTGTACCCAGCGCCCGCTTCGCCGCTCCGCCGAAGGGGACGCGCCCGAGAACGCGCTTCGTGGTGCTGCGCACGTACCGAGAGAGCGGCTGCGCGCGGAGAACGGAGAGATACGAGGCGATCGAGCCCACATTGGGAGCGATCGACATCTCATTGTCGTTCAGGACGACGATGAAATTGGTCTTGCGCTGACCGGCATTGTTCAGCGCCTCGTAGGCCAAGCCTCCGGTGAGCGCGCCATCGCCCAGCACTGCTACGATCGTCTCGTCACCGCCGCGCAGATCGCGTGCCGCCGCCATTCCCAGGGCCGCACTGACGGCCGTCGAGGCATGCCCTGCACCGAACGGATCGTGCGGAGACTCCGAGCGCAACGCAAAACCGGAGAGGCCGCCGCCCTGGCGCAAGGTCGCGAAGCGCTCGCGCCGCCCCGTGATCAGCTTGTGGGCGTAACACTGATGGCTAACGTCCCAGACGATCTTGTCGTGCGGCGAATCGAGCACGGTATGAAGGGCCAGCGTCAGCTCCACGACGCCGAGATTGGGTGCCAGGTGGCCGCCGTTGTGGGCGCACACATCGACGATGCGCCCGCGCAGCTCGGCAGCCAGCGTTCCCAACTCGTCACGTGAGAGCCGCTTGACTTCAGACGGGGAGTCGATGCGCTCGAGGATCATGTCGGAGTCTCCATGCCTTTACCCCACGGGCCCTGGGGTGGCTGAAGTCCCCCGCGCCGGATCGGCAGGGAGGGTCTTCCCGTCGTGCTATACTCCCAAGGTGCGACCGGCTCCCCTCCCC
>SCQY01000086.1 GCA_004298665.1 bacterium
TGGCGCCGGCGACTACGACCTGCCGTTCGCGAAGGTCGATTACTTGCTGCGCCCGTTCGTCTCAATCATTCCTCTACAGCGCCTGGTCGCCGAGCTTGCGCGCCGCCGCGGTTCGAACCCGGATACGACCCGCAGCGAGGTCGAGCCCTACAAGTCTGCGATCAAACGCGTCCGTCTCTGAAGGCGATGGCCCTAGGCAGGGGAGTACGCAACGAGCGAGGCGCGCGCCATGCGGGGTCAGAATCTACGATAGGTTGCACGTCGAGGTCAGGGCCCGCGCCGTGCGCCAGATACCGGCCACCAAGGTGAGGAACGCCGCGACGACCGCGAGCCAGAACCAGCGATGAATGGCCATATTGACGCCCAGCAGCGTCACGCCCGACACGCCGAGCGCGGATAAGGCGGCGGGCCAAAGCAACGGCGTGCAGCACGACGCGCCTACGAACGCGAGAATCACGCCGGCGGCACCCGGGGCTGCGCCGCGGCCGGCCAGGCGCAGCCGCAGCGCGGCGGTTTGGAGCGCCGCGCTCACGCCGACCAAGAGCGCGAGCAGCGCGAAGACGCCGACTCGTTCGGGTGCCACCAGCAAAACCACGCTGCCGCCAGCGCTGGCGATCATTTGGCCGCCGACGACGAAGAGCGCCACGGCCGCGACGGCGGCGCTCACGCCGACTACGACGGCCCAGCGATCGGCCAAGGTCAGCGTCGCGGCCGCTCTCATCGCGCTTGCGCTCCCAGTGCTTCGACGGCAGGCGCGCGACAGACGTTGGGCGGCTTTCCGCCGTCTCCGAGGCAGATCAGTGCCGTGAGCACGTCCGCCTCGTGGCGGATCGCCTCGCCGACGGGCGTACCTCGCTTTGAATCTGCGCGCACCTCGTCGAAGCGCTTGTTGACGAGCAGCCCTGGCGAGTAGCCCGATCCCAGTTGCACGAACGCGTCATCGACGATCACGAACGGGATGCTGCCCCTGGGATCATAACGATCCACCGCCGTCTTTTCCTGCGAAGTCAGGGTCTGCAATGGCCGGCCATCAGTGTCGGCGATGTCCTTGGCGGTGAATATAACGAGCCGGCTCGTGTAGTGCGCGTGCAAGAAGTCATACGTCGGGAGCGCCGAGAATCCGTCGACGCCGCCCGTGCTGAGCGCCGGCTTGAGGTTGCTCCAAGAGCCGAAGCGGGCCAAGGCATCGGCCAGCGCCCAGCGCTCCGCCGCGCAGAATGGGCAGTATAGCGCGCTCATGAAGAATACCGAGGCCGGCTTGTCTCGCGAAACCGCAGGTTCGGCCACGCGCTGGAAACCGCCGACGGCGCGAACGGGACCCGCCTGTGCATTACGCGGCACCAGTACAGACCACGCGATCGCGCCAGCGAGCAGAACACCCAAGAACGCAAGCGCCACCGTGGCAGGAAGTCGACCTCTCACCTGCTTTGTTCCCCCAAGATATTCTAGCCATCGACGGCGCGGGCGCCTGTAAGCGTCCTTACGTGTAAGGGCGCTGACAGCACCGCTCGGTGCCTGCGCGGTATCCTCGCGATGGTGAAGATCACGTACGTTCCACGAGGTTACCTGACATTTCCCAGCCTGGTGGCCGGCTTTGTCCGGGCGCTGGCTATCTACGACCGAGAGGCCTACTTGAAATGATAAAGGCGGATTGCGTTCACGTATCAACCGTGCGCGAGGTCGCGCCGCGCAGCGAGGTCTGCGAGGCGTGCGCACGAGAGGGCAGCACGTCGCTCGCGCTTCGCGTCTGCATGGAGTGCGGGCACGTCGGATGCTGTGATAGCTCCCCCAAGCGCCACGCCAGACGCCATTTCGAGGAGACGGGCCATCCCATCATCATCCCGCTGGTGGAGAACCCGAACTGGCGCTGGTGTTACATAGACGATACATACATTTGAGAACGTAGCATCTGAGACTCGGTGCAGATGATTGCCGAAGCGGTCGTCGCGCTTGGTTAGCTCCGCGCTTCGCGCTCGGTCGTGGCCGTATTGGCTGCGGCTGCGACGTTACCACCCAGGTAGAGAGCCTGCAGGCCGCGGTCGGCGCGCAGCGCCTGCGCCTCTCCTTGGTGCACCACCTGCCCCAGCACCAGCACGTATGCCCGGTGCGCCACTTCCAGCGAGAGGTTCACGTTCTGCTCGATCAGCAGAATCGTCACTCCCGCCGCGTTGATCCGTCGCAGCGTCGCGAACGTCGCCTTCACCAGCGCCGGCGCTAGCCCCATCGACGGCTCGTCCAAGATCAACAGACGCGGCTGTGCCATCAGCGCGCG
>SCQY01000007.1 GCA_004298665.1 bacterium
GCGGCGGTCTTCGGATTCTCGGAAAGCAGGCGAGGGTCGCTCGTCACGATGATCACGCCGGCCATCGCACCGCCATAGCCGTCGACGCCTTTGCGCTGCGCCGCCTGCACCGCCCCGCGGTACGTCTTGGAGAGCACGGCGTGAAGCGAGCAGTAGTAGCTGTAGATCCCGGGCTGCGAGAGCGTGACGGTGAAGGTGCCCACCGCGTGGCCCGCACCGGGAGTGCCCGCTACCCGGCCGTTGATGGCGAGGGGATGCCTACCCGTCTGTGGATCGAAGCCCACGATCGTGTGCGGATCGGTATCCTGGTTGACGAAGACGACGGATTGCCCGGGGTGCACGGCGACCACGGGCTCGAGGAAGTCGTTTGCGCCGTTCATGTGCACGTAGACGGGCCGAGGCGCGGAGCGTGCGCTCACAGCCGGCGCGAGCAGTGCGGCCATGACGAGCGCGAGCAGCACAGAGCGTGGCATCATCGTATCTCCTTCGACGTCAGTTTGCTAAGCGGCTGTCCGCGGTGCAGAGGACGTTGAGGAACGCACCCACCAGCCCCGCGAAGAGGATGGATCCAGCCGTTACGTCCGGCGTCCACCAGATGCCGCCCATCGTGGCGGCCAAGACCGCCAGGTACACGCTCCAGTAGACGGCGGGAACGGCGAAGGCGAAGGCATACCCGGCACGCATGACGTCGCCCACGATGCCGCAGGCCGCACTCGCCGCCAGCACTGCCGCGAACTGTCCGACGTCGTTGGAGTGGGCGCCGGCGATGAAGATGTTGCCCAGCAGCATGAAGAGCGTCAACCCACCAACGGCGAGCGCGAAGCGGCGTTTGAGATAGAGCGCAAAGCCCGCCAGCAGCAAGCTCTGCACGAGGACGGCAAGCAGCCCGATACCTTGTTTGTAGTAGGCCAGCGTCAGCAGCGTCAGCACGTCGTGCGGGGAGCTGGCGGGAGCGAGCGGGGCATTCATGCGCGCCGCTTCGCTGAGGAAGATGAACTGCGTCCCCCAGTGCAGGAGCTCCAAGAGCGAGGCCGCGGCGATCAGCATGGGAAGCTGGCCGGCCAGGGTGCGCGGCGCGCGCGCCTGGGCGGCACGGATCGGCCCTGCGCAGATGAAGAACATCCCGGCGCCGATCAGCAGATGCGTGGGACTGAGCAGGGCATCGAAGCCTTCTTCGAAGCCCCACAGCGTATGCTTGATCATGTCGCCCACCCCGCCGGCAAGGCAGAGCGCAAGGCCCGCGAGGGTTGCCTCGTACCCGGCCGGAAGCGCGCGAAGCCACGGGTAGCCGTTGTGGTGATAGTGCGCGAGCGCAAGGCCGGTGAAGACGAACGCGGCAAGCAACCCCGCGTACAGCAGGCCGTGCGCGGGCTCGAAGAAGGTTTCCACGTCGTTGTGAAAATGATACCACGCGTCGACGAAGATACCGGCTCCCAGCCATAGGCTTGCCGTGGCGATCGCCCAATCGAAGAGCGTGCTCTGCGGTGGTACGTTGGCGGTCTGCACCGCGAGGGACTTCGGCTGCCTCTTCGAAACCCCCCTGCGTGGGCAATCTGCCGTTATTCGCGCGATGCGTGAGGTTGATCGTACCTCTTGCGCTCACCATGCTGGCGGGATGCTCGGGGGCGCCGCCCGCCGCGCAGACGCTGAGCGCACGCGACATCACGCGCCTTCCTCGGCCGTGGCCTACGGCGCAGGCTGCAGCCAACGATGCGCCGCCCCGCATCCTAGTCGTCTACGTGAACGAGACAACGATCTCCAACGGCGATCACTGGCGCGGACGCATCGCCACGAGCACCAACGTCGCGAGCCTGGAGATCCGTACGGAGTCGTTTTCTTTCACGGCACAGCGGAGCGCCTTCGGAGAGTTCACCTTCGACGTCCACGTGCTCGATCTGCCGCCGCAGTACCGCCGCGGCTACACGCTGCAGATCATCGCGCGCAACGCAGGCGGAGCGCGCGACGAGCGCTACGTCCCGATTCGTTTCCTGTAGGCTAGGCCTAGCGAGGATGGTGTCATGAGCGCGAAAGCACAGTTTCCCAGCGAACAGACAGCGGAGGGGCAGTTCGTCCGTCAAGAGGACGCCTTCCACGGCTGGGTTTCGGCGGATGGCCGCAGCGGATTCCCTGCCGCGGCGGGGCGCTACCACCTCTACGTCTCCTACGCCTGTCCGTGGGCGCATCGCACGATCATCGTGCGCCGGCTCAAAGCTCTGGAGGATGCGGTCGGCATGACCGTCGTCGACCCCGTGCGCGACGAGCGCGGCTGGGCGTTCCGCGACGTGCCCGGTGCCTCCAGCGATCC
>SCQY01000087.1 GCA_004298665.1 bacterium
CGGCATCCGCGAGGATGTTCGCACCGCGCTCGAGCGCGCGGCGCGCGCTCTCGTCGAATACTAGTTCTTTCGCAGCCATGTTGTGGTTTTACAGCTCCTACAGCTTCGTGAGAGACGAAAGTGCGTGCGGCGCGGCTCTAGGCGTGCGCGGCAACCTTCTGGTCGGTGAAGACGGCCAGCACGTCCTTCTCGGGGATGATGAGGTACTCAGTACCGTCGACCTTGACTTCGCTGCCGGCGTACTTCGAGTAGATGACGCGGTCGCCAACCTTGACGGTCATGGCAATCGTCTTGCCATCATCGGTGACCCGGCCGGTTCCGACGGCGCGGACGACGCCCTCCTGGGGCTTCTCCTTGGCCGTATCCGGCAGGAACACGCCGCCGGGGCTCTTCTCGGCCTGCTCGACGTGCTCGACGATCACGCGATCGCCCAACGGTTTCAGGTTCACGGGGAATCCTCCTCAAAGTGCGAGACTTCGCATGGATTAGCACTCTTAGCAGTTGACTGCCAGGCGCTAAGGATTCTAGCAGACGCACGTTGCGAGTGCAAGAGGGGAGCGGGCTCCAGCCTGCACTAATCTACCCCATTATGTCGAGTATCATCGCGCCGGCCAAGCGCATCAACCTCATTCCCGCCGGGATCGTCGCCGGCATCCTCGGGGCGATCGTCATCGATCTCTACCTGATGCTGGCCCTGCGCGTTGGTCCGGGGGCGCTCTTCCAATGGGTGGCCTCGAACTTCCGCGGCGAGGGCGCGGCGGCGCTCCCCGGGGCGGCTCTGCAGGGTGCCGCCGTCCAGGGTATCGCAGCCATTGTCTGGGGCGTGGTCTACGCCGCACTCGCCCAGAGCGGCCGGCCGGCAATGGTCAATCGGCCCGTGATCTGCGGCTTGATCTACGGCATCGCCGTGCTGGTGATCATGCAGGCCGTCCAAGTCCTGGCCCACCACTATAGCCCGCCCAACGCGCACTGGGACATCTTCGCACGCGAAGTAATCGGCCACGCCGTCTTCTTCGGCGTCCCGATTGCGCTCTACGTCAGCTTCGCGGCGCGCCGCGCGCTGCGCGCTTAAACCGTCCGCACAGCCTTACGGTGCCGCTCTGTAACCTCCAGATCGATCTCGAAGCGATCCGTCGCAACGCGGCGCGCCTGGCTGCGTTGGTCGCTCCGGCGTCGCTAGCCGCGGTGGTCAAGGCCAACGCCTACGGGCACGGCCTCGTCCCCGTGGCTCAAGCCCTCGCCGGGGGCGTCGCGCGCTTCTGCGTCTACGAACTGGGTGAGGCGCTGGCGCTGCGCGATGCCGGCCTCACGGATCCTATTCTCGTGCTGGGTCCCGTGCGGCGCGAGGATCTCGACGCCGCCCACGCCGCCAACATCGCCGTCACCGTCTGGAACCTCGACTTCGCCCGGCGCGCCGCCGCCACGCTGCGTCGCCGCCGCACCCCGCTCGCCGTCCACGCCAAGGTCGACACGGGGGCGGCACGCCTCGGCTTCCGCCCGGAAGAGGCACGGGCTTCCATCGCCGCGCTGCGCGAGACCCCCGAGCTGACGCTGGAAGGGTGCTACACCCACTTGGCCTCCTCCGAAGACCTGGATGAAGGCTTCACTTCGCTCCAGCACCGCCGCTTCAGCGAGGCCATCGACGGTGTGCTGCCGCCGGAGACCATCCGCCACATGGCGGCAAGCGCCGCGGCCATGATGTGGCCGGAGACGCGCCTAGATATGGTGCGCGTGGGAATCGCGCTCTACGGCGTCTGGCCCTCGCGCGAGTCCCGCCTCTTCCTGCAGAGCCGAGCCATCCGCGGCCTCCACGACGGCGACCCCACGGCGGGCCTGCTGGAGCCAGCCATCACGTGGACGGCGCCTATCGTCGCGCTGCGGGAGATCGGCCACGGAGAACCCGTCGGCTACGGCTGCACGTGGCGTGCCGCGCATCCCAGCCGCATCGCAACCTTGCCGCTGGGCTACGCCGAGGGCTTGGACCGCGGGCTCTCCAACCGCGGCAGCGTGCTCGTGGGCGGGCGGCGCTGCCCGATCGTCGGCCGCATCTGCATGGACATGTGCATGGCGGACGTCACCGAGGTGCTCGACGCCCACGTCGGCCAGCAGGCGACACTGCTCGGGCGCGACGGCGCGGAGGAGATCACCGCCGACGACCTCGCCGCGTGGTCTGGAACCATCGCCTACGAGGTGCTGGCTCGCCTGCCGCTCCATCTTCCGCGCAACTACACGTAAGGGCGACGATTCCGCGCGGCGCCGCGTTGTGAGAACGTGACGGTCATGCGGAACGCATGTGCGCTCTTTCTCGCTTGCGCGCTGCTCGGAGCCACGACGACGCCGAACGTCCTGGTGGACGATCGCCTGCTGGCAACCGATCCGCCGCCGCACGTGCAATCCGGGCGGGTGCTCTTGCCCATGCGCGCGATCTTCGAGGCGCTGGGCGCGCGTGTGGAGTACGACGGCGTGCATCACGCGGTCAGCGCCAAGCACGGCGCGCACGAGGTCTACCTGCCCATCGGCGCGCGCTACGCCTTCGTCGACGGGAAACGCGTGGTGTTGGACGTCGGCTCCGCCATCGAACGCGGCCGCACGTTCGTGCCGCTGCGCTTCGTGGCCCAATCGTTGGGGGCATCGGTCGTCTACATCGCGCAGGCAAATCTCGTGACGATCCACCGCGCGGCGGCCAACGACGTGGCGGCGGCACAACTGAGTGCGACGCCCTATCCGCAGGTGCCGCCGTACGCGCCAACGGCCGTCGCCCCGCCGCTGCCGAACCCGTCGCCCTATCCCGACAACGCACGCGCGAACGTCTACCCGTTTCTCCCCGCCGACGCGCAGGGTGCCAACGGCCTCTTCTTCGGCGTCATCGGCGTTCCGGGAGGCTGGGGCTACTTCAGCATCCCGGGCATGGAGGAACAGTTTCCGCTGATGCCGTGGCCGGGCATCCCTGGGCGCTACTACGGCGTGGTGAACGTGCCGCTGATCTCCGCGGCGGCGCTGGTGAACGTCTACGGCCGCTTCTACACGCAGCAGGGCCTCTCGCAGACCTTCAGTCTAGCCGTGCCGCTGGGTACGGGTGCCGCCGCACCGCTGATCTTCGCCATCCCAATGCCGACCCCAATGCCCACATCGGCGCCGACGCCCGCGAAAACTACAGCCCCAGTACCGGCGCCGCATCGCACGGCGCTTCCTCCGCTGCGCCGCCCCGTCGCAACGCCCACGCCCGCCATGCGCCACCTGTTGAGCAATCCGCCACGGCGCAGTCCGGTGCCCAGGCCCGCACCAACGCCTACGCCAGCGCCGTAACGGCCGCCGCCAGGTCGAGCGTCCCTTCGTAGATCGCGCGCCCCACGATCGCCCCCTCGAGGTTAGGGAGCGCCAGCGCTTGCAGCGCATGCAGATCGGCGATGGTATGCGCACCGCCGCTGGCCTGCACACGCAATGCACCGTTGGCACAGATGTACCGATAGAAGTCGAGATCGTAGCCGCGCCCCGTGCCGTCGCGCTCGATCTGCGTGGCGATCACGCGCTGGATGCCCCACGTCTCCAGCCGCGCCAGCAGTTCGTCGACGCGCACGCCGCCGCCGCGCTCCCAACCGCGAACCGCCACATCATTGCCGCGCGCGTCGATGCCCGCGGCGATGTGCCCGGCGAACTCGTCCGCGATCCGCGCCGCCGTCTCCGGCTGCTCCACCAAGAGCGTGCCCAGGATGACGTCGCGAGCTCCCGCGTCCAGGCGCGCGCGGACGTCGGCGAGGCTGCGCACGCCGCCGCCCGTCTGCACGGGAACGTCCACGGCGTGTGCGATCGCGCGCAGCACCTCCAGGTTGGAGCCGTCGCCGAAAGCGCCGTCGAGATCGACCACGTGGATGCGCCGCGCGCCGGCGGCTGCAAAGGCACGAGCGCGCGCGACGGGATCGTCCTCGTAGACGGTAGTGCGCGCCTTCTCTCCCTGCACCAAACGCACGCAGCGGCCGCCGCGCAGATCGATGGCGGGAATGACGATCATCGATGCACTGCCACGAAGGCTGGAACGATCAAGTACTGCACGAAGCGCAGCACCATGCACGGAATGACCGATCCACTGGCCGAGCGCGCGAAGACGAACCCAACGCCGAAGGCGGCCTCCCACGCCACGTCGGCGCCGGCGTAACCGCCGAACAACTCGAGAACCGCCGGGATCGCAAGCGATAGCATCGCTCCGATGCCTAGGTATGGCAGCAGCCCCTGCAGCAGGCCGCGCAGCAGCAGCTCGACCAGCACCGCGGCGGCGGCGGCGTTCAAGACCAGCAGCACGGGCTGGCTGCTGAGTGCAAGCGGATGCCAGCCGGCGTTGGACCGTGCCAGCATCAGCAGCACCTCGTAGAGCAAGGCGATGCCGAAGACCGCCGCGGCGCGCGGCAGCGAAGGCAGCACGAGGCCGGCAGGCCCCGAAAGGTCACGCGTGCGCGCGCGCATCGATCGAAGCGAGAAAATTGGCGAGGATACGCAGACCCGTCGTCTGGCTCTTCTCGGGATGGAACTGCGTGCCCACCACGCTGTCGCGCGCCACCACGGCGGAGAACGGGTGGCCGTAGGTGCAAGCGGCCACCGTGTCGTCGACGACCGGCGCCGCGTACGAGTGCAGGAAATAGACGTAGTCGCCGGTGGTGACCCCCGCGATGCAAGGGTGGTTCCTGCGAACTTCTAGCGTGTCCCAACCCATGTGAGGCACGCGCGGCGCACCCTGCAAGCGCGATACGATGCCCGGGAAGATACCGAAGCCGGTGTGCTCGCCGTACTCGTCGCTGCCGTCGAAGAGAATCTGCATCCCCACGCAGATGCCAAGGAACGGACGCCCGCCGGCCAGCGCACGGCGCAGCGCATCGTCGAGCCCGCGCTCGCGCAGGGCCTCCATCGTGGCGCCGAAGGCGCCATCGCCGGGGAGAATCACGGCATCCGCCAGATCGACGGCGGCGGGCTCGTCGGTGAGCGCAAAGCCAACACCGAAACGCTCCAGCGCGCCAGTCAGCGAGCCGAGGTTACCGCCCCCGAAGTCCACAACGGCGATCACTACTCCAAGACGCCTTTGGTCGAGGGCACCTCCGCCGTCCCCGTCTGCTGCTTCGCGGCGCGAAACGCACGCGCGAATGCTTTGAACGAAGCTTCGCAGAGGTGGTGGGCGACCTTACCGTTCAGACGCACCAGGTGGAGATTGAACTTGCCGTTGTCGGTGAGCGCACGGAAGAACTCACCGACCAGCTCTGTCTTGAGGTCGCCGATATCCTCGACTTTGAACTTCACGTCGAAGTTGAGGTAGTTGCGCCCCGAGAGATCGACGGCAGCCAACACCAGAGCATCGTCGAGTGGAACGACGGCGTCGCCAAAGCGCTCAATGCCGCGCTTCTCGCCCAACGCTTGCGCGATCGCCTTGCCCAGCGCAATGCCGACGTCCTCTACCACGTGGTGGTTGTCCATGCCGTCACCGCGGGCGCGCAGGCGCAGACCGCAGCGCGAATGCTTAGCGAACGCGTCGAGCATATGATCGAAGAAGGCGACGCCGGTCGCGATCTCGATCTCGCCGCCGTCGAGGTCGAGCTCCAGGGAGATCTGCGTCTCCTTGGTGTGCCGCTCGATCTCGGCGCGCCGGGTGGACTCTGGTGCAAGCATGGGCCGGGTTTCGGCGGGGAGCGCGCGACTCCCC
>SCQY01000088.1 GCA_004298665.1 bacterium
GCCGCTTCGAAGAGCAGGGGCGGAATGAAGATCAGCAGGACGAGATCGGGCCGGGGCAGCGGCGCAGCACGCAGCGGTATCAGCCCCAGCAGCGCTCCGCCGGCCACGAGCAGGATCTCGTAAGGAATGGCGATCCGCCGGCTCATGACCGCTCCCATGCGGCAAGCGCGACGCCCAGCAGCACCAGCGCGCCCCCTGTGAGAAAGTTGCGCGTAAGCCGCTCCCCCAGCCAAAGTGCGCCGAGCAGCGAGCCCACCAGGGGTTGAACGAAGAAGAAGAGCGAGACGAGCCACGCGGGGAGACGCTCAACGCCCTTGTACCACAGATACCACGCGAGTGCGGTGGCGCCGAGACCGAGATAGAGCACCACGCCAAGCGCGCGCAGATCGAACGTGGTGTGGCGGAAGAACGACTCGACGATGGCCGGCGGGATGAGAAAGAGACAGCCCCACGCCGTCGCCCATGCGCTGACGGGAAGAGCCCCTTCGCTGCGCACCGCCGGGGCGCCGGCAACGGTGAACGTACCCCACGTGACGGCGGAGATCAAGAGCAGCAGAATTCCCCAGCGTTCATGCGCACCGAGTGCGCCGCCGCCGCCCATCACGACGATGAAACCCGCCGCGGCAACGGCGATACCGGCGAATTGCACCGCGCTGGGCCGCTCGTCGAGGAGAAACGCTCCCAAAACGATGGTGGCCAAAGGCGCGGAGCTGCCGACCAGTGCTCCGATGTGCGCGTCTGCGAGATCGGTGCCGAGGAACTGCGCGACGATGGTAAGCGCCACCCAGAAGCCCAAGCGCGGGCCCGCGCGCCGTGCCTGTGGGAAGGCGTCACCTCCTCCGAAGAGCCGCAGCGCAGCCAGCAGCGCTGCGCCGCCGACGGCGCAGCGTGCAAAGCCCGCAGCCATCGGCGGTACCGCGCTGAAGCCGAACTTGCTGACCACGTACATGACGCCCCATAGGGCCGCCGAGATCAGCGGAAAGAGCATGTAGCGCCGATCGCTCACCACATGCAGCCCGTTCAACGGGAAGCGAGCGATGCCTCGCGAACGGCAGAGGCGTGACCAGAGCGTTGATGCCAATCGATCTCCTGCGCTTGCGGATTGCGCAGTCACCTGCGGTCAGCGCCGACGGACGGATCGCCTTCGCCGTCCAAGAGAGCGACGGCGAGCACGACGAGCGTCTCAGCTCGATTTGGCTCGCCGATGCGCAGGGCGTGCGACGCTTTACGGCGGGCACCAAAGATGCCGCTCCGCGGTTCTCGCCGGACGGGTCGACGCTGGCGTTCGTTCGTGCCGACGGTGAACGCGGGCGCATCCATCTCGTGCCGCTCTCCGGCGGTGAAGCGCAGCCGCTGGGTGAAGCGTATGACGGCATCTCGGCGCTGCGTTGGTCGCCCGACGGCCGGCGCCTGGCCTTCGTCGCGAAGGCGGAGCGTGCGTCCGAGGCGGGGGTTTATCGCGATGAGCGCAGTGGCGCGCGCCACATTCGCACGCTGCTCTATAAGTCGGATGAGGAAGGGTTGAGCGACGGGCGCCGCCGCCACATCTTCGCCATCGACCTGACGAGCGGAGTTGCGGAGCAGATCACGCACGGCGAGTTCGACGCGGGCGCGCCGTGCTGGTCGCCCGACGGCAGCGAGCTGACGTTCTCTGCGCAGATCGGCCTTCCTGAGACGAGTTTTCGCTCCGACGTTTGGCTCGTCGGCGTCGCCAATCACGCGTTGCGCAAACTGACCGGCTCGCTCGGCTGGACCGCCTCGCCTGCCTTCTCACACGACGGACGCTTTGTTGCCTATGCTGGTCACGAGCACGGCGAGGACGGGCCCGGCGGCGCCCGCAATCTTCATCTGTATGTCGTGCCGCGCGAAGGAGGCCCGGCGCGCTGTCTGGACCCGGATGCCGTTCACGGCATCGGCGATCACGTGATCACCGACACGCGCGGTCACGGTAACGATCTCGTGGCTTGGAGTGAAGATGATGCCGCCATCTTCTCGATCGCTACGATCGAAGGCTCGGCGCACCTGGTAAGGGTCGACGTGCGCGACGGCGCGTGGACGCGCGTGGTGGGCGACGGCGGACGCACCGTGCTGGGCGCCGAGATCGGGCGCGATTGCATCGCCTTCGTCTCGAGCGATCCTCTCACGCCGGCGGAGGTGTTCTGCTGCGGCCTCGACGGCGCTAACCAGCGGCGGCTGACCGAGCTCAATCCGTGGCTGGCCGAAGTGGAGCTGGCGGTGCCGGAGCGTCTGCACCCGCTGCACCGCGACGGTACCGCGCTCGACCTCTGGCTCCTGCGCCCCGCACGCGCTATCGCTCCCTATCCGCTGGTGCTCGAAGTGCACGGCGGGCCGCACGCCAGCTTCGGCCCAGGGTTCTTCTTCGAGTTCCAGATGCTCGCGGGTCAGGGCTACGCCGTGGCCTACGGCAACATCCGCGGATCGCAGTCCTACGGCGAGCCGTTCGCTCGAGCGATCGCGGGGCGCTGGGGGACGGTCGACGCGGAGGACGTGCTGACGCTGCTCGACGCGGCACTGGAGCGGCTGCCCGTGGACCCCGCGCGCGTCGCCATCGCCGGCGGATCCTACGGCGGCTTCATGACCTCGCTGCTGATGGGGATGGCGCCCGGGCGCTTTGCCTGCGGGATCTCGATGCGCGCCGTCAACGCGATGATCTCGATGATCGGCACCTCAGATCTCGGCTGGTTTCTGGAGCGAGAGCTGGAGGCTTCGCTGCTCGATGGGGAGATCGAGCGGCTCTATGCTGCATCGCCGATGAGTTTAGCTCGCGACTATCGATCGCCGCTGCTGATCCTTCACAGCGAGCGTGACTTTCGCTGCCCGCTCGGGCAGGGTGAGGAGCTCTTCCATCTCTTGCGGCGGTTGGGCAAACCCGTGGAGATGGTGCGCTTCGAGCGCGATCCGCACGGCCTCTCGCGTGACGGCCACCCGCGCAACCGCGTCCTACGCCTGCGCGCCATCGCGCACTGGCTCGCGCGTTGGCTCGACGGGCGCCAAGAGCATACGCAAGAGGCGGGCTGGCTCTTCGCGCCGCTCGACGGCGAAGAATCTAACTCCCCGTTCCTTGGTAACGGTTGAGCCCCACCCGCCAGAAACCATAGGCGGCGGCAAACCAGACACCGCCCACCAACGGCGCGAGGAGCCCAAGCCATGGGACGACCGTCAGCCCTTGGTCGCTCTTGTGCAGGAAGTAGACGGCCGGGAAGTAGTTCATGAAGGCGTAGGGGAGCACGTAGGCCATCAGGATGCGCACCCCCCGGGTGTAGATGGAAACCGGGTAACGCGTGAACTCCTGCTCCAGCGACATCACGACCCAGCGCAGCGTATCGACGCGTACGAACCAGAACGAAACCGTGGCGACCATCAGCGAGACGGCGAGATCGATCAAGACGCCGCCCAGCACGATCAGCGGAACGGCGAGGAGAAAGACCCAGTTGACGGCTACGTGCGCGTACCAGGTAGCGAAGACGAACCAGACGATGGCCAGTGCAAGCTCGTCGGGCCACTGCTGATTGGGCACGGTGACGATCTGAAAGAGCACGTCACGCGGGCGCACGAGAAAACGGTCGAAGGTTCCCTCTTGCACGTAGACCGGCACGTCGCCGACGCTGAAGAAGAAGAGGTTGTGCGTGCTGTGTCCCAGCATCCACAACGCGTAGAGAAACGCGATCTCGCGAAAGTTCCAGCCGGCAAGGCTGGGGAAGTTGTAGAGCGTGGCGCCGAGCGCCGCAACCGCAACGCCGTGGTAGGCGATGGTAAAGGCGAACCACATGAAGAAGTTCGCTTTGTACTCCAGCATCGTCAGCAGACGGATGCGCCAGGCTTGCGCCACGACGCCCAGCCAGCTTCGCGTGCTACCCACCTTGGACGACCACGCGATTGCGCCCGCGGCTCCACGCCAGCGCGGCAAGGGCGGCGAAGGCCAGCAGCCACGCCAGCTGTTCGAGCAGGGCATGGCCAACCTGCTGCCCGCGCAGTAGGCCGAGGTAGATCAGTAGCGGCGTCGAGTAGACGGCAGCGAAGGGCAAGTGAAGGACCACGCTCTGGAAGACGCCGGGAAAGAAGGCCAGCGGAATGATCGCCCCTGAGAGCAGGTCGGAGAGCCAGCGCACCACCAGTTGGAGTGCGAACGTCTCCAGCGTCCAGAAGGCCACGCAGTTCATGCAGAAGTTCAGCAGGAAGTTCACCGCGTAGCCCAGCGCGAAGGCGGCGAGAAATGCCGCAGCGGCACCGGCGCCGGCGGGGCGGTCGACATGGACCAGCAGCAGCGCGATGAGCAAGCTGGGGATCACGGTCATGGCGTGCAGGAGCGTCATCCCCAAACCATCGCTGAAGAGGAAGCCGGGAATGCTGATCGGTTTGAGCAGATCGGTGGCGATCGTGCCTAGCCGGAGCTTTTCGCGCAATTGGCGCGTACCGTCGACCTCGAAGATCAGCGAGAGCAGCAAGGCCACCGTCGAATAGGTGATGATCGCGTGCAGCGGCAGGTCCGGCGGCGCCGGATTGTGCGCATAGAGCGCCGTCCAGAGCGCGCGGATCAGATAGACCCGCAGTACCAGCGAGCCAATCTCGCTGAGCACCTCGACCCGATAGGTCGCCTCGCGCTGAAAGGCCTTCGACGCGAACTGCAGGTACGGGGCCAGATGGATCACCAGCTATAACCCCACTCACTCCGCTGCGCTTCGTTCGCGGGGACCCCGATGTTTGAAAGGTTCCGGGCCACTCGGCCCGGATTGTACTCCGCTGCGCTTCGTTCGCGGGGACCCCGATGCTTGAAAGGTTCCGGGGCACTCGCCCCGGCTTGTAGTGTCGCTCAATGCTTCTTTTTCCCGGTCTCGCGGCGGCGCTGCATTTCCTCTAGCTCGTAGAACGTGACGTCGTAGACCTTGCCGACGTCCGCCTTGACGGCCGGCTCCGCGGCAGCGGGCTTCTTGGCCGGGGCGGACTTCGCAGAGGCGGGATGGATGGCGCCTGTGACCCGGTCCTCGGCGTGGCGCTTGCGCAGGAAGGCGCTGTAGAGAACGGCGATCTCCGCGCCGGCGTCGGGGCCGGGCGTGACGTTGAAGACGTACTCGGTGAAGCCCATGGCGTCGAGCGCCTGACCGATGCGCGCTCCGTCGGCTGTCGTGAAGCGTTCCTTGCCCACCACGACGCTGCCGGTCGGGATGCGCTCCCCCTCGCCGACTTCGCCCTTGATGTGGATCAGCACGTTGGCGGCGAGCGAACACCCCGCGCCGAGGCGCGCGCCGTTGAGGACTTTCGTACCGGAGGCGATGAAACAGCCCGGGCCGATCTCACAGCCCGCGAGATAGGCGCCCGGTCCCACCAGCGACGCCTCGCCGAGCGTCAGCGGAAACTGCGAGACGGCCCCGCCCGACGCTCGCAAAACGGCCTGCTCCATCACCACGCAGTTAGGCCCGATGCGCAGTGGGGCCCCTTCGGCCACCAGCACGGCGCCGTGCATGATCGCGCAGCCTTCGTCGATCTCGACGTCGCCGACGATGGTGGCGGTCGACGCGACGACGGCGGACCGATGGATGCGCGGGCTCGTTCCGTTGCTCTCGACGATCACGGGCGTAGTACCTCCGATGGCGAGATTCCCTCGAGATAGATGCGCCGGATGATGCCTTCGAGGTCCGGCTCCTCGATCGAGACGTCTTCGACGGG
>SCQY01000089.1 GCA_004298665.1 bacterium
CGGGATCGACGGCTACGTCGTGCGCGTCGAGGCCGACGCCTCGCCGGGAACGCCTTCGTTCGTCCTGGTCGGCCTTCCCGATCGCGCACTCGGCGAGGCGCGCGAACGCGTCCGTGCCGCCATCGCCAACTGCGGCTTTCGCTATCCCGCGGGACGATTGATCGTCAACCTCGCCCCAGCCGACATCCGCAAGGAGGGCCCCGGCTTCGATCTCGCACTGGCCTGCGCGCTGCTAGCCATCGACGAGCAGATCGAGCGCGCGCTGCTGCAGGAGTTCGTGGTTATCGGCGAGCTGGCGCTCGACGGAGCGGCGCAGGCGGTGACAGGCGTGCTGCCGATGGTGCTCGGAGCGAAGGCCTGCGGCTTCACCAAGATCGTGCTGCCCGAGCGCAACTTCGAAGAAGCGGCGCTCGTCGAGGGGATCGAGCTCTTCCCGGTGCGCACGCTCAGCGACGCCGTCGCCGTCTTCTGTGGCCACGGCGCGAAATATCGCCGCACCATCGAGGCGCGGCCGAGGGGTGAAGCGGCAAGTTTCGTGCACGATTTCTCCGACGTTCGCGGACAGGAGGGCGCCAAGCGCGCGCTGGAGATCGCTGCCGCCGGCGGTCACAACGTGCTGCTGGTCGGTCCGCCCGGCTGCGGCAAGACGATGCTCTCGCGCTGTCTGCCGTCCATCCTGCCATCGATGACCGGCGACGAAGCGCTGGAGGTCACCAAACTCTACAGCGTCACCGGGCTGCTCTCCGCCGGCTCGGGCTTGGTGCGTGCACGCCCATTCCGCATGCCGCACCACACCGTCACGCAGATCGCGCTGGTCGGCGGAGGGTCGCCGCCCAAGCCCGGTGAGATCAGCCTCGCGCACCATGGCGTGCTCATGCTGGACGAACTCTTAGAATTCGGACGCGCCACCATCGAAGTGCTGCGCCAACCATTGGAGGAGGGCGCTGTCACCGTGGCGCGCGCTAGCGGCACGTTCACTTTCCCCGCGCGCTTCATGCTGGTCTGCAGCGCCAATCCCTGTCCCTGCGGGTACCGCGGCGACCCGCTGCGCGAGTGCCGCTGCGACGGCGCTACCGTGGCACGCTACGCCGCCAAACTCTCCGGGCCGCTGCTCGACCGGCTCGATCTCCAGATCGACGTGCCGCGCGTCCCGCTCGACGATCTCATGGGCCGCACCTCCGCCGAGCCTTCCAGCGCCGTGCGCGCGCGGGTCGAAGAGGCGCGCGCCCGCCAACAGGCGCGCTACGCCGGCAGCGGGATCTTCGCCAACGGCCAGCTCCCAAGCGCACTGGCTGCGCAGCACTGCCGCCTCGACGCGGAAGGTGCGGCGCTGCTGCGCACCGCTACGACGGCCAAGCGTCTCTCGGCGCGAGGCTACGACCGCATCCTGCGCGTGGCGCGTACCATCGCCGATCTCGCGGGCGTAGACCGCATCGATGCGGGGCACGTTGGTGAGGCTATCCAGTACCGCTCGCTCGAGCGTCTCTCGGCAAAGGCGGCGTAGCGGCGCTACGACTGCCTTCTGAACGAGACGACGGACGGCGTCCCCAGGCAGAGATCATCGGCGGCTGCGCGAGGTCGAGCCGCCCAGCGGCGACGTTCGCAAGATGCGTCTCGATCTCTTCGGCCGTAGCAATCCCGTTGCCGATGAGCTGGTCCCGGATCAGGTTGATCGTCGCCGTCTCGAGTGGACGGCACGCGGGCAGGGCCAGTGGGAAATAGGCATCGGCAGCCACGTCCACCAAACCCGCATCACGCAGCAGACGCGGCAACTTCCGCCCGTAGGCAAGATCGACCCCGCGCTGCGACATGAGCGCACGGAACCCTTGCCTTATCGTGTTGGCCAACTCCTGATCCGAACCGTGCACGTCCGGACAACTCAAGGGCTGCAGCGCAGGATCCGCATCTTCGATGAGCAGCCACCCGCCCGGGCGCAGTGTCTGGACCATCGATCGCAGCGCCCGGTCCCGCTCCGCGACGTGGACGAGAACGAGCCGCGCGTGAACGAGATCGAACAGCTCCGCCGGCGGTTCATCGCGCGCTACGTCGTGGCAGCGCACTTCCACCGTGGGTCCAGCGGCATGCGTTGCCCACGAGATGTCGATGTCCGTCGCCAGCACGCGTCCGGTAGGGCCGGCGCGCTCTGCCAACCAGCGAACCACCGACGTCCCACCAGCTCCGATCTCCCAGCAGCGCCACCCGCGATCGATCCCGAGCTCGCTCAGGTGTCGGAACGTCGAAGGATCGAAGAGCGCGGAGAGCGCCTCGAAGCGACGCCCCGCCTCCGCCGCCCGATTGTCCAGCAGATACTCCTGATCACCCACGATCCGTGTGCCTCCTCGCGCTGCCGCCGGCGGGGTTCTGCGCGGGGGCCAGCGGCCATTTTTTCAAGAAATGCCAGGGCACCGGCGCAATGCGAACGAAGGGTCGAAACACTGTTCGAACGGTAGCTCGTTCGTATCGCATGGTATCCTGAACCCATCGGCGTCGTCCCAGCATCCGGGCAAGAGTCGAGCGGAGCACGGGGACGGTCAGACCGATACGGCGTATTCCGGGGAGACGACCGTATGGCCAATGATTCGCCTTTAGACGCCGAAGAACGCATACGCAGCGCGGAGCAGGAGACACGCCGGCAACGCAACCTCATGCGCGCCGTCACCGCCACGCTGACCGACGGCCTGCTGGTCATCGACGAGCATCTCGCCGTCACCTTCGCGAACGAGGCGGCCGAACGCATGCTAGGCATGAACGCGGGCGAGATGCTCGGCCGCAACGTCTACGATATCACGCGCCCCAGCCGCCACGACGGGACGCCCATCACCGCCGTCGACTCGGGCATGCCGGCCGCACTACGCCGCGGGAAGAGCTCCTCGAGCGATCCCGTACGCCCGACGTCGTATGCGCGGCGAGACGGCACGCGCTTTCCCGTGCTCGTGATCGCAACTCCCATCGCCGGAGAAGACGGCTCCAGCGGCGCAGTCCTCTCCTTTCGCGACATCAGTGATACGCACACGATGAAAGAGGAGCTGGTCGCGGCCACGGAACGCGCCCGCAGACGCGAGTTGGCGCTCACCACGCTGTGGCGCCTGGTGGGCCGACAGGACCTGGACCACGGAACGCTCTCACATGCCATCCTCGTCGAAGGCGGGCGCGCCTTGGGGCTGGAGCGCGGCAGCGTGGTGCACGTGGACGGAGATCTCTGCGTGGTCGACTACCTCGAGAACTTCGGCGACCCCTCGCGCTATTCCGGACTCCCGCTTGCGGAGTCCGCCGCCGACATGGTGCTCTCGTACGGCGACACCTACTCTTCGCCCGATCTCGCACAGCTAGAGAACGTCCGCAACCGGCGTGCCGTGAAGGAGCACGGAATTCGAGCCTACATCGGCGCGATGTTTTGGGTGGGCAAGCGCACGTACGTGCTCTCGTTCGCCTCCGCGACGCCCCACGAGAAGCCGTTCGACGAAGAGGATCACACCTATATCGAACTGCTCGCCGGCTTCTTCTCGCGCCATCTCCTGACGCGCCAGCAGCAGGAATGGATCGTCGAGCTGGCGTCGATCGATCCCTTGACCGGCCTGCCGAACCGCACGTTCTTCTCGCGTTACGTCTCGGATTGCATTGCGAACGGCCAGGAAGGCGAGGCGGCTCTCGCCGTCCTGGCCATCGGGCTGGATCGCTTCAAAGCCGTCAACAGCGCGCTCGGCCACAGCGCCGGCGACCGCATCCTGCTCGAGGCCAGCGCGCGCATGCGCGGCATCATACGCGGCGATGCCGTTCTCGCGCGCCTAGGCGACGACGAGTTCGCGGTTCTTCTCCCGCGCCTGTCCTCGCGTTATGCCGGTGAGTACGTGGCGCGGCGCATCTGCGAGGCGCTATCCGCGCCGTTCATCGTGGGTGAGGAAACGGTGCACCTCTCGGCCAGCGTGGGCGTCGTCATCGCCGAGGATGATGCGCGCACCGACGAGCTGCTGCTCCAGGCGGACGTCGCGATGCACCGCGCCAAAGATGACGGGCGTAACCGCTTCCGCGTCTACAGCGGTGATCTCGCACTGCAGGTTTCGCGCCGGCGCCGCCTCGAGACGGGACTGCGCAAGGCAATCGCCAACCAGGAGTTCACGCTCGTTTTTCAACCGTTCGTGAATCTCATCTCACGATCCGTCGTCGGCGCGGAGGCGCTCATTCGCTGGCAGCGTCCCGGGTTCGGCCTCGTCAACCCGGATGAGTTCATCGGCTTAGCGGAGGAATCCGGACTGATCGTTCCCATCGGCTCGTGGGCGCTTGCGGCCGCTTGCGCGCAGGCCCAGCACTGGAGCACGATGGGGATGGCCCTGCGTGTCGCCGTCAATATCTCCGCGCGCCAGCTCCAGGACCCCTCGTTCCTCTCCGAGATCGAGGAGGCGCTCGCGCAGAGCGGCGTCGACCCGTCGATGATCGGGCTCGAGATCACCGAGAGCGTGGCGGTCGTCGATCTGTTGGCTACACGGCGCATCCTCCAGCACTGCCGCGACCTTGGGCTGCGCATCGCGCTGGACGATTTCGGCACCAGCTACTCCTCGCTGGCCTACATCCGGGAGCTTCCCATCGATACGATCAAAGTCGACCGCCGCTTCGTGGAGGGCCTCCCCGCGGACCGCACGTCCGCCGCGATCACGCGCGCCATCATCGCCTTCGGCACCAGCCTGGGTTTCGACACGCTCGCCGAGGGCATCGAAACGCCAGAGCAGGAGCACTGGCTTGCGCGCGAAGGCTGTCGCACGGCGCAGGGTTACCTCTTCGCCAAGCCGATGCCGCCCGAGGCCTTCGAGCAATGGCTCGGCGTTTGGCCCCATCGAAGCACCGTCGTATGAGTCAGACGCTGATCCATCGCCTGCCGTTCGACGCACCGGCCATGCTGGAATATTGGCGGCGCGATCCGCACGATGCCGTGGACGTGGTCGAAGGGGCAATGTACCGCCGGGTCGTCGCTTTGAACGGCAACCGCGCCGCACTGGAGCTGCGCCTCGAGGACGGGGTGATCGCGCTGCGCTGCGCCGCTTGGGAGCGAGCGCCGCGCTCGAGCGAACGCGCCGCCCTGCGCGAGGTCGCCGCGCACATGGTGGGCGCGAACGTCGATCTCGCGGCCTTCGCGCGGGCCGTTGCCGGGGACCCCACGATGGCAGCGCTGGAGCGGCGCTTCGGCGGCGTCAAGGTGCCGCAGACGCCCACGCCCTTCGACGCGCTGCTGTGGGCGATTCTCGGCCAGCAGATCACCACGGCCTTGGCCCACACGCTCAAACGCAGGCTTGCCACGACCTACGGCGAGCCGATGCTCGTACGCGGCACGGCGCGTTCTGCGCTTCCCTCGCCCGAGCGTCTAGCGGCGCTCGATCCCGAAGCGCTCGGCGCTATCGGCACCACGCGCGCGAAGTCGCGCGCTATCGTGGAAGCCGCGCGCGCCGTCGTCGACGGCAGCCTCGATCTCGAAGCGATCGCGCGCCTGGAGACGGAGGCGCTCATCGCGCAACTCTGCAAGCTGCGCGGCGTCGGACGCTGGACGGCGGAGTACGTGGCGATGCGCGGCTTCGCGCGCACCGATAGCCTGCCCGCAGGCGACGTGGCGCTCCAGCGCGCGGCGGGTATCGCGTACGGCAAGCGCTACGCCGATCCCGACGGCTTGCGCCGCCTTGCCAAGCGCTGGAGCGGCTGGGAGTCGTATGCCACCTTCTACTTGTGGAGAACGCTCAGCAAGCCGGCCGGCTGAATCTTTGCACGTACGCCCGCGTCTCGTATCCGCGGCTACGCCGGAGTGAGGCCGTAGCGGAGCATCGTTTCACGAATCTTCGCTAGATCGGGTTTGCCGCCGGCATTGACGATCGACCCGACCTCGCGAAAGAACTCTGCTCCAATATCACCGGGCGTCAAGACGATCAATGCACGAGCCGGGGCTTGAGCATCGTTCTTGAACGCGTGGACATGGCCGCGCGGTACGATCAGGCTGTCGCCGGACGCCAGGACGTGCGGGACGCCGTCGAGCGTATACGTCAGAGCTCCCTCGAGGCCGTACACGAGTTCGTCGACATCGTTATGGAAGTGCGCTTCGGGGACTGCCGCGCTGGAGCCGACGGTCAACTCGAACGCGGTCCTGCTCGTGCCCTCGCCTCCCTCGGCGAGAAACAGGCACTCGACTTTGCCGATCCGGACGACTTCGCTTGGCGCCGTTTTCGTAGTCATTTGTAATTCTCCCTAACGACGAGCAGGAAGGTTGGTACAGGATTATGGTAAAATGACTTTACCAGAACGAGTCAATAAAGTAAAGGGTCTTTACTCAAATGAGCGGCAGCCTGCCAGTCAAAGAAAGCGCAATCCCAGGCCCACCATACGTCGGTGCGCTCTTGCGGCTGTCGTGGCAAGCGGTGCGCAAGCGTCTGCTTCGGGCGTTCAGTGAGGCCGGCTTCAGCGACATCGGGGTGTCACACTTCGCCGTGATCCAATATCCGCCACCCGATGGCGTCCGGCCGATCGAGATCGCTGCGAAGGGGCAGATGTCGAAGCAAGCCGCGAACTACCTCATCTCGCAGCTGGAGGACCGGGGCTACCTCGAACGGCGGACATTGCCTGGCAAGGGCCGGATGGTTTTCCTCACGGCGAAGGGCCAAGAAGTCGTCGAAGTGGCGCACGCGACAATGCGACGGATCGAACGCGAGTGGCAGCAGGCTCTCGGCAGAGAGCGGTATCAAGCGTTTCGCCAGGCCTTGACGGAGCTCGGCGAGATCGCTTGCGCCGATCGCGGAGTCGAGCCGTAGCCGCTCGCTGATCAAGCCAGCCGGCTTACTTCTTCGCGCCTTCGCGTGCCCTTCAAGCAGCGCGGCTACGGTAGGCGCGTACGGGAGGGCAAGGCGCATGAAACGAGTCGAGGGCAAGGTGGCGATCGTCACCGGCGGGGCGATGGGCATCGGGAGAGCATGCTCCCTTCTTCTGGCGCGCGAGGGGGCACAGGTCGTCGTCAGCGATATCGACGAACGCGATGGGACGCAGACGGCGCGTGAGGTTGCAGCGCTCTCGGAGGGGATCTTCGTCGCGCACGACGTGGCCTCCGAGGCGGCGTGGGAAGCCGTGATGGACCAAACCCTGCGGCGCTTCGGCCGCCTGGACGTGGTGGTGAATAACGCCGGCATCGGGACAACGGGCAACGTCGAGGAGGCCACGCTGGAGAGCTGGCGCCGTCTCATGGCGATCAACTGCGACGGCGTCTTCTTGGGAACCAAGCACGCAATCCGCGCGATGAAGGCTTCCGGCAGCGGCTCGATCATCAACCTCTCGTCGATCTTGGGACTGGTCGGCGACGCCGGCACCGCGGCCTACGGCGCAAGTAAGGGAGCCGTGCGGCTCCTCACCAAGTCCGCCGCCCTCTACTGCGCGCGCGCCGGCTATCGCATCCGCGTCAACTCCGTGCATCCCGGCTACATCGTGACGCCGATGGTTGAGCACTTCCTGAGCGTGCAGAGCGATCCGGTGGCGGCGCGCAAGGCTATCGAAGCCCTGCACCCCATTGGCCGGCTAGGCGAGGCGGACGACGTAGCCTACGGTGTCCTCTACCTGGCCTCCGACGAGTCGCGATTCGTCACCGGGTCCGAATTGGTGATCGACGGCGGGTACACCGCGCAGTAGCGACGCGTTCCATGCAAATGATCGAAGGAGCGGCGCAGGGAATACCCGGCGCATGGAGCGCCTGCTGCATGGGATCGACGCCCTCTTGCTCGGCCGAATCGAAGAGGCGCGCGCCAACTTCGAAAGCCTCCTTCACGATGTGGAGGAAGAGCCGATTGCTTGCCGTCTCCGTGATCTGGCGGAGTCGCTAAGCCGGCGCGAGCGGTTGCAGACGACCTATCTTGCGACGCTGCGCCACGAGATCGGCAATCCGCTCTCCGTTGCGCAGGCTACCCTCGAAGGCATCGTCGACGGTGTCATGGAGCCGCAACGCGAGCGCATGCGAGGCGTGCTGGCCTCCGTTCAAGCGGCAAGCGCTCTGCTCAACGACATGGAGCGCGAGCCCAAGGCCGCCGACGAACTGATGCCGATCCGCCTGGAGACCTTCAACATCTGCGCGTTGATGAACGAGCAGGCGGAATCGGTTACCGGAGCAGCGCGGGCCAAGGGCGTCGAGCTGGTCTACCGTCAATGCAGCGTCGCTGAGTGCGGAGAGTGCATGTACTTTCACGGCGACGCTCGACGCGTTGGCCAGATCCTGCAGAACGTGCTGCTCAACGCCGTGCGCTACACGCCCCCCGGGGGCACGATCGAGTTCGAGTGCGACAACCCGGAAGACGATCTCGTCGTCACGATCACCGATACGGGCCCAGGCATCGCGGACGCCGATCTGCCTCACGTCTTCGAGCAGGGCTATCGAGGCGAGCGAGCGCACCGCGCTCACGGTTCGGGCCTGGGCTTGGCTGTCGTGGCCGATCTCCTGACGAAGCTCGGGGGATCGGCACGCGTTGCCTCGCGCGAGGGGAAGGGGACGACGTTCGTCATCTCTTTGCCCGCCGCGCGCCTGGAGCGAGTCCCCAGAAGCGCCTCCTAAATCCCTTCACCGCTTCTTCGCGAGCGCCCCTTACCGCTCTGGTATCTCCTCTCTCAACCGACGCACACAGGTTTCAAGTGAGGTACACGCCATGGCGACGGGACACGTTGCACTTTTCGACAGCGCCGCGCAGGACGCCGGCTCCTGGCTCAACGACATCATGATCGAGCTCGAGTGGAGCGATCGCCATCTCGCGCTGCAGGCGCTGCGCGGTACGCTGCACGCAGTGCGCGATCTGCTTCCCCTCGAGTTGTCGGCGCATCTCGCGGCGCAACTTCCCACGCTGATCCGCGGCATCTACTTCGAGAGCTGGAGGCCGAGCGAGATGCCGGTGCGCGATCGCAGCCGGGCAGACTTCCTGATGCGCGTCTCCGAGGCCATCACGCAGGACGTCGACGAAGACGAGATCGCGGCGATCGTAGGCGCAGTGCTGCGCGTGCTGGAGCTGCGCATCTCCGAAGGCGAGGCGCTGAAAGTTCTCGAGGCTCTGCCGAAATCGATCCGCGAACTGCGCGGCGACTAGCGCGCGTCCAAGCGCGCCACCATCAGTCCCTCGGCAGGGACGAAGCGCACGGAGAATCCGAGCCGGCGGCAGACGTCCTGCATCACGAGGTTCTCCTGCATGATGTAGCCGATCACTGCGCCCCAGCGCTCCTCGCGTGCGATCTCCGTCAGTCGCGAGAGCAACTCGCTCCCTAGCCCACGGTGCTGGTACCCATCGCTCACGAGGACGGCGAACTCGGCACCGTCCTCGTCGCGCAGACGCACGAGCGTGCCCACGCCCACCACCGTGCTCTCCCCGGCTGCCGGATTGGTACGCTCCGCCACCAGCGTCATCTCGCGGTCGTAGTCGATGAAGCACATGCGGCTCAACTGCTCGTGCGCAACGCGCTCGTCGAGCGTCTGGATGCCGCCGTAGCGCAAGTAGACGCTCGTTTCCGAGAGGGTGCGTTGGAATGCCCGCATCGCCGGCTCGTCCTCCGGGCGGATGGGGCGAATCCGCAGCCGCTCGCCGTTCTGCAGCGGCCACGTCCAGACATAACGCTCGGGGAAGGCCCGGATCACCGGGCGCGGGAGGTCCTCATCGGCGATCGCGTGATCGTGGAGCACGATGCGCGCGTCGAGCGCGAGCGCGCCGCCCCCCGAGACGAGCAGCGGATTGACGTCGATCTCTTTGATGCGCGGGCGATCGACGACCAGCTGCGCAAAGCGTACCACCAATTCTTCGAGCTGGGCGAAGTCGAACGTCTCGGCACCGTTCTCGCGCACCATGGCCTGGTAGATGCGCGTGCGCTCCATCATGCGGCGCGCAAGCGTCGTCGTGAGCGGCGGCAGAGCGATGGCGCGATCGGCAACGACTTCTACAAGGCTCCCGCCAAGCGCAAAGGCGATCGCAGGCCCGAACTGCGCGTCGACGCTGCTGCCGAGCATCACTTCGTAGCCGCGGCTGGTCACCATCGGCTGGACCGAGACGCCTTCGAAGGCCTCTCCCGTCTGCTCGGCGATCTCCCGATAGGCGATGCGTACGCTCTCCGCCGTCGCGACGTTGAGGCGTACGCCGCCGGCGCGCGCCTTATGCGTCACGCGCGTGGAATTGAGCTTGATGACCACCGGATAATTCAGACGTTCGGCGGCCGCAACGGCATCATCGGCATTTGCGGCGAGCAGCGTCTGCGTGACGGGGATTCCGTAGGCTTCGAGGATCTGCTTGGACTCGATCTCCGTCAGCAGCACGCGCCCCTGGGCGCGCGCCGCGGCGAGAACGGCATCGGCTTGCACGCGGCGGCCAACGTCGTGCGGATGAAGCGGCTCCGGAGTCTCGTAGAGGGCGCGAATCGCCTGACGCCGCTTCCAGAGATAATTGAACATCCGCGCCGCCGTGTCGGCGTAGGCGAAATGCGGTATTCCGGCATGCTTGAGGATCGAGACCCCCTGTTCCGTCGTAAGGCCGCCCATCCAGCTCGCAAGCACCGGCTTCCCGGCAAGGTGCGCAAAAGGCTCCAAGCGCCGCGCCACCGCGCTCGCCTCGGTCATCCCCTGCGGCGCAAAGATCACCAGCAGGCCGTCGGCGCCGGGATCGTTTGCCGCCAGGTCGATGGCCTTGGCATAGCGCTCGGCATCGGCATCTCCCAAGAGGTCGACGGGGTTGCCGTGGCTCCAATGCTTGGGGAGCATGGCATCGAGCGCCGCCAGCGTCTGCGCGCTCAGCGTGGCGAGTTCGCCGCCGCCGGAGATCAGCGCATCGGTTGCCAGAATGCCTGGGCCGCCGGCATTGCTCACGATGGCCAGCCGGCGCCCGGCAGGTGCGGGCTGCTTGGAAAGGATGTCGGCCATCATGAAGAGCTCGTCGATACGCTCGACCCGCAGAACGCCGCAGCGGCGGAAGGCCGCGTCCAGCACGTCGTCGCTGCCGGTCAGCGCGCCGGTATGCGAGGCCGCTGCTTTGGCTGCCTCCCCGGTACGCCCGGATTTGATGACGATGATGGGCTTGGCCAGAGCTACGGCGCGGGCGGCGGAGAGGAAGGACGCGGCGTCGCCCACCGACTCCATGGCTAGCAGGATGCTATCCGTCTGCGGATCGTCGCCGAGGTAGGAGATGATATCGCCCCAACCGACGTCGAGCATCGTACCGATCGAGACGAACTTGCTGAAGCCGACGTTGGCCTCCAGGCTCCAGTCGAGAATGGCCGTACAGAGCGCGCCGCTCTGGCTGACGAAGGCGACGCGCCCCGGCAACGCGCTCGTTCCGGCGAACGTGGCGTTGAGACCGCGTACGGGATCGATTACGCCCACGCAGTTTGGGCCGACGATTCTCATCTTGCCGCGCCGCGCCTCACTGCGAATGCGTTGCTCGAGCTCCAGGCCGGCGGGACCGATCTCGCGGAAGCCCGCGGAGATGATGACGGCCGCGCGCACGCCGCGATCGGCGCAGCCGCGCACCACGCCGGGAACGCTGGCAGCGGGCGTAGCGATGACGGCGAGATCCACCACGCCGGGAACCTCTGCGATCGACGGGTACGCTTTGATGCCCAGCACCTGCTCGTGCGCCGGGTTGACGGGGTAGACCGTGCCGCCGAACGGACGCTCGATCATGTTGCGCAGCAGCGTGCGCCCGACGCTGCCTTCGCGATCGCTGGCGCCGATCACCGCAACGCCGCGAGGGGCGAAGACGGCGTCGAGACCGGAGCGGCGGCTGACGGCCGGCTCGCGTCCGCGTGAAGAGGCCGATTGTGGAGACTCCATCGTGCGCATCCTCGCATGCGCCTAGGTATCGCCGATGAAGCCCTTTCTCGGGTTCTTCCCGAGCGCTTCCTGCGGCCCGGCGCTAGAGCGCGGCGAGCGCCTCGCCGAAGGCGTTCACCAAGAACTCGATCTCCGCATCTTCGATCACCAGCGGCGGCGCGATGCGCAGCACCGTGCGGTGGGTGTCCTTCGCCAGCACGCCGCGAGCTTGCAGTGCATCCGCCAGCGGGCGGGCCGGCATCCCGAGCTCGACGCCGATCAGCAGGCCGCGGCCGCGTACCTCGCGCACATGCGAGCCCCCTGCCAGCCGCAGGCCCTTGCGCAGACGCTCCCCGGCGCTCCTGGCGCGCTCGGCCAAGCGCTCTTCCACCACCACGTCGAGTGCCGCCTCGCCGACCGCACAGGCCAGCGGATTGCCGCCGAACGTGCTGCCGTGGTCGCCGGGGCCGAAGAGCGACATGATCTCGCGTGAAGCCAGAGCCGCCGAAACCGGATAGAGGCCGCCGCCCAGCGCTTTGCCGACGATGAGAATATCGGGCGAGACATCTTCGTGGTCGCAGGCGAACAGGTCCCCCGTGCGCCCGAAGCCCGTCTGAATCTCGTCTGCGAGAAACAGCACGTTGTTCTCGCTGCAGAGTTGGCGCACGGCACGCAGGTAGCCGTCCGGCGGGACGACGACGCCCCCTTCGCCCTGCACCGGCTCCAGCATCACCGCGCAGGTCTGCGGGCCGATGGCGGCTCGCAAGGATTCGATCTCGCCGAACGTCACGTGGTCGAAGTTCGGGGTGAAGGGGCCGAAGTCGGCGCGATACTGCGGCTCGCTGGAGAAGCCGATCACCGTGGTCGTGCGGCCGTGGAAGTTGTTGCGCGCAACGACGATACGCGCCTGGCCGGCGGGGATGCCTTTGACGCGGTAGCCCCAGCGGCGCGCCAGCTTGATCGCCGTCTCCACCGCCTCGACGCCCGTGTTCACCGGCAACGCCATCTCCTGGCGGCAGACTGACGTCAACTTCTCCAAGAACGGCGCGAAGCGGTCGTGGCGCATGGCGCGGGAGGTCAGCGTTACGCGCTGCGCCTGCTCCATGAGCGCGGCCACGATGCGCGGATGACGGTGGCCTTGATTGACCGCGGAGTATGCGCTGATGCAATCGAGATAGCGGCGCCCCTCGACGTCGTAGAGCCAGACGCCCTCGCCATGCGAGATCACCACGTCGAGCGGGCGATAGTTGTGTGCGCCGAGGCGTTCCTCGGTTTCGATATACGCGGACGCGCGCTGCGTCGTCATCATGATGTCACCAATCGTCGCAATGCGGAACGTCCATCACGTCGAAGGACGTCTGGCCGGTCTGCAGCATCCGCACCACGTACGGCCGGCACATGCCGCAGCCCAGCGTGGCCCCCGTCTGCTCCGTCAACTCTGCGAAGTTCCAACCGCGCTCGCGCGCGAGGCGCAACAGATCGGCGAACGACACGTTCGCACAGATGCAGCGCGTGACCACCAGCCGTCTCTTCCGCACCGCACTTGGAAGGGCCTGGTCGCCGGAAACGCGCGCCTCGACGCGAACATCAAGCGCATGCGCGACGAGCTGGCGGCGTTCTCACGACTCTGGAACGGCGAGCGTTACTTCGAGGCGCACGAAGTCCTGGAGGATCGCTGGCGCCGCACGGGTGACCCTGGAGAGCGCGCGCTCATCCAGTGCGCCGCGGCCCTGCTGCACCTCCAGCGCGGCAACACGGGCGGCGCCGCCAAACTGCTGCGCGCCGCGGCTCCGCCTCTTCGCGCCTTCGCCGCCCGAGAGGGTGCCCTGCTGGCCTTGGCGGCCTGGGTTACTGCGGCATCCGCGGCCTCCACGCCGGATGCAGCGCTGCTGTTGAACGAACGCCCGCCGCTGCATCTGCGCGTGCGCGAAAACGAACCGGGGAGGCGAAACGGCAACGCAGAAGGGGAGCGACATGCGTAACCCCGACGTCAACGAGACCCTCGATAGCTGGAGCATCCTCCACCGCCTCTACGCCTTCGATCGCCGCCGCTGGGCGGCGCTCCCGGCGGAGCGCCGCACCGCCATCGCGCGCGAGGCAGAGGCATGTTTCGCCGAGCTCGCCGAGGATCCGGATCGCGATCTCGCGCCCGTGCAGGTGCTGGGCACCAAAGGCGATCTCTTGCTGGTGCACTACGCGCGGGGCTTCGAGGCGCTGGCCGAAGCCGAGATGCGCGTCGACGGCCTTGCGCTCAACGACTACCTAACGCCCCGATCGTCGTACGTCTCCGTGCTCGAGCTGGGTCTCTACGATGCCAGCGCCAAGATCCACGCGCAACTGCGCGAGCGCGGACTGAAGCCGTACTCGCCCGCGTGGCACCAGGCATTCGACGAACTCCTGGCCCAGCAGGCCGAAGGTGCCGCCGCGCGCCTGTGGGGGAAGATCCCGCGCCGGCGCTACTACTGCTTCTATCCGATGAACAAGCGCCGCGGCGAGCAGGTGAACTGGTACGCGCTATCTTACGACGAGCGCCAGGCGCTCATGCGTGACCACGGCACCATCGGCCGCTCCTACCACGGGCTCGTCACCCAGGTGATCTCAGGATCCACCGGCTTCGACGACTGGGAGTGGGGCGTCGATCTCTACGCGGACGACCCGCTGACGTTCAAGCATCTCATCTACGAGCTGCGCTTCGATCGCGCAAGCGCACTCTACGCGGAGTTCGGCCCCTTCACCACGGGACTCAGGTTCTCGATCGACGAGCTGCCGGCGTTTCTCGAAGGGTCCGCCGTGCCGCGCTTGCACAGTCAGCCGGCGGCGGTTTGAGCAAGCAGCGATTAACCCTACCAGCGTCCCCGCGTCGCTTCGTCGACCCGCGCGATCAGCGCTTCGGGGCGCTCGCGATACTTCGCCCACAGCGCGTGGGAACGAACGATGTCCTCCAGCGTGTCGGTCAGCACGGCGTTGACGGGCGTCGGCACGCCCAGCACCTTGCCGGCGCGCACCACCGCGCCGTTGAGCGCCCCCACCTCGGAGCGTTGACGCCCGGCGCGCAGGTCGACGAGCAGCGACGGCGGCTTCTCCCCGCGCGCACCGGCCACGCGCGAGGCCAGCAGCAGGCGCGCCCCCGCCGAAGGTAGGCGCAACACCGCCGCCAACGCCCGCACGGGGTAGCGCGGAAGATCCACGAGCGGGATGCGCTGCGCACGGATGACGCCCAGCGCCTCGCGCAAAGCATGCACCTCGACGCGGAAGGCACCCGGATGCTTGACGAGATTCGTCGGCAGGCTGTCGAGAATGGCACAGGTGGCATTGGCCATCGCGTTGATGAGCAGCTTCGACCACTTGAGCGCGCGGAAGTCTGCGTACGATCGAACCTGCAGCCCGGCGGCGGCGAAGGCGGCAAGCAGCCAGTTGATCGACCCGCCTCCCACCGGCGCGAGGCCCAGGCCTCCGCTGCCCGCGACACTGACTCCTTCGCCGTCGAGCTGAACGGGCACCGTCAGCGCCCCCGCGACGACGTTATCGGCGCCGAAGGCCTCCGCCAACTGCTCCTCGTTGCCGACACCGTTCTGCACGCTGAGGATCGTCGTCGCCGCGGCGGTGCCCAGCGCACGCCGCAGCGTAGCGATCGCACCGGCGGTATCGAAGGCTTTGACGGCTACGATGGCCAGATCGACGTTCTCGACGGGAACGACCTCGTCGAGGGTGCGCGGCGCATAGCTCACGTCGCCGCCATGATCGGCCAACAGCCCGCCCAAGTAGCGGCCGACGGCGCCGGCCCCCACGACGTAGACCTTCATCGCCCCGTGGACCCGAAACCGGCCCCGGCACGCTCGGACTCTGGCAGGTCATCGGCCACCTGAAACGAGGCCCGCGCCACCGCCGCGATGACCATCTGCGCGATGCGGTCACCACGCCGCACGGTGAACGGCTCGGCGCCGAAGTTTGCGAGGATCACGCCGACCGGACCGCGATAGTCGGCGTCCACCGTTCCCGGGCTGTTCAGCAGCGTCACCCCATAACGGAGCGCGAGGCCACTCCGCGGGCGGATCTGGGCCTCGTATCCCCGCGGCAGGGCCATCGCGAAACCGGCGGGCACGAGCGCGCGGCTGCCGGGCTGGAGCACGAGCTCCCCGTCGACGGCGGCGTAGAGATCGGCACCGGCCGCGTCGGGACTCATATAAGCGGGCATCGGGAGGCCCTCGCCTTCGGGAAGCATCCGAATCGCAACGATCACGCCTCGTGCCGCCTACTGCTTGAGGAGCTGCGAGAGCTCCGCTTGGAACGACTCGACGTCGCGAAAGGCGCGGTAGACGCTGGCATAGCGAATATAGGCAACCTTGTCGAGACCCTTGAGCGCCTCCATGATCTTCTCCCCAACCATCGACGTGGGGACCTCGGTCTCACCGCGCGCGAAGAGCTCGCGCTCGATCGAGGCGACGATCTCCTCGAACTGCGCGTCGGAGACGGGGCGCTTCTCGCAAGCCTTACGCAGCCCGATCAAGACTTTCTCGCGGTTGTACTGCTCGCGGCGGCCGTCTTTCTTGACGACAAAGAGGCGCGGCGCCTCCATCCGCTCATACGTCGTGAAACGGTGCTTGCAGGCGAGGCATTCGCGGCGCCTGCGAACCACGCTTTCATCGTCGCGCGAGTCAACGACCCGCGTCTCGCTCTTCTGGCAGCTCGGACAGATCACGACCCTGCTCGTCTCGCCGTGGAAGCACCCACGACCCATAGTGGTGTGCGAACAGTATAGCCACCAGCCGTTGCGGCGGTCAAATCATTCCCCACTCGTTCCGCTGCGCTCCACTCGCGGGGACCCCGAAGACTCCAAAGCTTCCGGGCCACTCGGCCCGGCTTTCATTGCCGGCGGAAAGCGGGCATGCAAACGGCGAGGGCGGGCCGATGGCCCGCCCTCATGCGCCTGCGCCTTAGGCGCCGATCTTGAAGAGCTTGGTCCCACACTCTGGGCATTTCCCCTGCGTGGCAGGGCGCCCGTTCTTCATCGTGATCTTCTCTTCGTTCTGCATCTGGCGCTTAGTCTTACATTTCACGCAGTACGCTTCTGCCATGCATCCTCCAACGGCTTGATCCGGGGTGACCATCCACCCCGCGTTGGCGCGCTTTATTCCCTGGGGGCGCCGCGCGTCCTGGTAGGGAGAACCTCCAGGCCCTAGTTCAGGGAGAGCGGGAGGAGGCGCGGGCGGCTAGGAGCCGAGTGGCTGAGCAGCCGGCCAACGCAGCGCCGCAGGCGGCGCTCCTGGCAACGCTGGACCTCGGCTACCGTCATCAAGAGGCGCCGATGGTGGCCGCGAAGGCGCCTGGCTTCCAGATCCGAGGCGGTCATGATCGCCACCTCGACTTGGGCCAGCTCGTCGTGGAGGGCCCGGAGGAGGTCGTCCGTGCGGTGCTGCTCCATGGTCAATTTCGAGTATACGCCCGCCCCTTCGCCGGAGACAAGCCTTTCCAACCGCCCGCCGGCACGCAGAGGGCCGAAGTGAGCGATCGATGCAACGACCTCCTCGCCCTCGCCTCCCTGGCGCGCCGGGGCGGACCATTGGCGGCGCGGCGCGCGGCGGCCGATGGAGCCCGTCCCGTCGAGGTGCTTGTGCGCCTGGGGCTCGCCCCCGAACGAGAGCTCGATGAGCTGCGCGCGGAGCTCGCAACGGCCAACGTCGAGCTTCTGGACCCCGTCTGCCTTCCCAGCCTGAGCGGCCTTGCCGACCCGCCGGCCGTGCTCTTCGCTTGGGGGGCTCCGGGAGAGGACTGGACGGGGGTCGCCGTGGTAGGCACGAGGGCGGCAACTCCGGCCGGCACGTCACGCGCCGCGGGGATCGCGCAGGGACTGGCGCGTGCCGGCGTCGTGGTGATCTCCGGCTTGGCGCTGGGCATCGACGGCGCTGCCCATCGCGGCGCCTTGGCGGCAAAGGGAAGGACGATCGGCATCCTGGGCGGCGGCCACGGGCGCTTCTTTCCGCCGGCCAACCGTGCGTTGGCACACGAGATCGTCGCCGCAGGCGGCTGCGTGCTCTCGGAGTACGCGCCGCTGCAGGCCGCCTTCCCGCACCAATTCCTCGAACGCAACCGCCTGGTGGCGGCCCTGGCCCGCGGCGTGGTGGTCGTGGAGTCGGGGCGGCGCGGCGGTGCCATCAACACGGCGGGGTGGGCCATGGAGATGGGGCGTGAGGCGTTCGCCGTCCCTTGGGACGTCGACCGCCCCAAGGGCGCGGGCTGCCTGCGTCTCCTGCGCGAAGGGGCGCGGGCCGTGGCGGGGGCCGAAGACATCTGCGAGGATCTCGGCCTGGTCATGCCTCCCTCCGCGCAGCGCGCGCGGCGTAGGCTGGCGGAGATTGCGGGCGTCGAGGGCGGTCTGGGGCAACGCATCGTGGAGGCACTGGCCGGCGGCGAATGCCTCCACGACCAGCTCGCGGAACGCTGCGGGGCTCCCATCGGCCTGCTGCGCGGGGCCCTCTCGATCCTCGAGATCCACGGCGTGGTCGAGGACCGCGGCGGAGGGCGGGTAGCCCTGGCGCCATAGCCAACATGGGGAAATGCGCGTCCTCGTGCTCGCCGTCGGCCGAATCAAAGAGCGCTACGTCGCTGCAGCCGTCGAGGACTTCGCCCGCCGCCTGCGGCCCTATCTCCCGCTAGAGCTGGCCGAGGTCCAGGCCGCGCACGGCGGCGACCCAGCCGCGGCCATGCGCGAGGAGGGGGAGCGCATCCTCGCGCGCCTCGCGCCAAACGACACGATCTGGCTGCTGGAGCGCGACGGCGAGGAGTGGTCGAGCACGGAACTCGCGCAACGCCTCGAAGGGGTGCTGCACGGCGGCGCAAGCCGCTTGGTGGTGGTCGCGGCGGGAACATACGGTGCCGATACCGCGCTGCGCTCGCGCGCCACGCGCCTGTGGAGCCTTTCGCGCCTCACGCTTCTGCACGAATGGGCACGGGCGCTTGCGCTGGAGCAGATCTACCGCGCGATGAAGATCCTGCGCAACGAGCCCTACCACCATTGACGCGCGAGGCAGGGCGCGGCGGCGGAGCCTCGGAAAGGGGTGCGCTCCGAACTACGTCAGGAACCCAGCGGGAGCACGTCGTGTCCATCCTTCAGAGACTCGAGCAGATCGTCGATGCGCGGTTGGGCGCTGCCGTCCGACGTGCCCAGCCGGGTCTCAACGGCGGCGTAGCGCTTCCGGCGGCCAGCTTCGCGCCGGCACGCGACGCGCGGTTCGGCGACTACTCCACACCCGTGGCCATGCAGGCGGCGAAGGCGGCGCGCACCAATCCGCGCGCGGTCGGCGAAGCGCTGCGCGCCGCGCTCGAGGAGGCCGTGGCCGCCGACGCCGAGTTGGCCGGCGCCGTTACGGCGATCTCGCTGGCCGGCGCAGGCTTCCTCAACCTCACCATGGCCCCAGCCTACTGGCAGTCGATCGTCGCGCAGGTGCTGCGTGAAGGTGCGGACTATGCCCGCCCGGCGAAGACGGGGCGCAAGATCAGCCTCGAGTTCGGCAGCGCCAATCCCACCGGCCCCGTGGTGGTGGTGCAGGGCCGCTCCACGGCCGCCGGCTCGGCCTTAGCCAACGTGCTGCGTTTCTGCGGCAACGACGTCACCGTCGAGTGGGTCCAGAACGACGCGGGGACGCAGTCGGAGACGCTCGGGCGCTCGCTCCACGCACGATACTGCCAACTGTGGAAGCCCGCGCACCCGTTCCCCGAGGACGGCTATCCCGGCGACTATCTGCTGCCGGTGGCCCAGGCGCTGCTCGCGCGCGACGGCGACCGCTGGCTGGATGCCGGCGAGGCCGCGTGGCTGGAGCCGCTCTCGATCTTCGCGCGCGACCAACTCGTGGCCGACCAGAAGCGGGACATGCACGACTTCGGCGTCGACTTCGACATCTGGCAGTCGGAGCGGGAGCTGCACCAGCAGGGGCGCGTCCAGCAGGCTCTCGAGGCCTTGAACGACGGCGGCCACTGCTACGAGCGCGACGGCGCGCTCTGGTTCCGCGCAACCGACTTCGGCGACGACAAGGACCGCGTGCTCGTCCGCAGCGACGGGCGCCCCACGTACTACGCCGGCGATACCGCATACCATTGGGAGAAGCTGCGCCGCGGCAACGAGCGGCTGATCGACATCTGGGGCCCCGACCACCATGGCTACATCCAGCGCATGAAAGCGGTCGTCGAAGCCCTAGGGCACAAAGATGCGCTGGAAGTGCTCATCGCGCAGCAGGTCACGCTCAAACGCGGTGATGAGATCGTCTCATCCTCGAAGCGCCAGGGACAGGTCCTCACGCTGCGCGAGATCTTCGAGGAAGTGGGCGTCGACGCGGCGCGTTTCTTCTTCCTATCGCGCGCGCTCGACTCACATCTCACCTTCGACCTTGACCTCGCCAAACAACAGACACAGGACAACCCCGTCTACTACGTGCAGTACGGCCACGCCCGCATCGCAAGCGTACTGCGCAAGGCACCGGCGCAGCTCTTGGAGCGCGCGCGGCGTGCGCAGGATCTCGGGCTGTTGGAGCACTCCGCCGAGCTGGCGCTCATCAAGCGCTTAGCCCAACTGGGTGAGCGTACCCGCGCCGCCGCACACGCACGCGAGCCGCATCAGCTCACCGTGTACGCGCGCGAGTTGGCCACGGACTTCCACCACTTCTATACGGAGTGTCAGATCTTGGGCGAGGATGCCGCGCTCTCATCGGCCCGCTTGGCGCTCTGCCTAGCGGCCAAGCGCGTCTTGGCGACGACGCTCGAGCTCATGGGAATCTCCGCGCCAGACACGATGTGATGCGCTGGTGCGCCGTCTTCAGTCTCCACCTGGCGCCGGATCTCGACGCTGAAGCCGTTGCGCGGATGGCGGAGCGGGCTTATCGCCCGTTCGCGCGCCTGCTGTTACGCCGCCCCGCGCTGCGCGGCGGGCTCATCATCGAAGCCGGAGTCAGCGAACGGCTGTGGCGCCAGGGCCACGAAGACGTCATCATCGCCCTGCGCACGCTGATCGAACGCGGCCAGCTCGAGCCTGTCGACACCGCCGCCTACGGCGCCCCGCTCCCGCTGCTCCCCGAGGAAGAGATACGCCGTCAACTGGCGCGCAACGCCGCCATCAACCGCACCTACTTCGGTTTGGCCTACCGTCCGGCAGGCATGGTGGCGCGCGCCTATGCCGCCTCGCCCGCGCTGGCGCGCGCCGTACAGGACGAGGGGTACCGCTACCTGCTCTGCGATACGCGGGCCCTGCCCGCCCACGACCGCGCGACGTCGCACCTGCGCACACCGCGCGGTCTCGCCCTCCTGGGATGCGATCGAATGCTGGCCGAGGAGATCGCCGACCGTACGGCGCCGCGCGTGGAGACGCTTCGCGCCGCCTTTGCACGCGCCGGCGAGGACGCGCTCTCCATTCTGCCCGTCGAGCGGCTGACCGAGGACCCCGCACGGATGCGGCGGCTGCTCACCGCCATCGAGCGCCAACTCCTGCGTTGCGGCACGCCGAGCGAGCTGTTGGCGGAAGCCCAGCGCACTGGGCGAGCAACGGAGACGTGCGAGCCCGACGGCGGTCCATGGCTGCTTTGGCACGATCCCGGGAACCCCGTTCACCGCATGCAGTGGCGCTTCATCACGCACGCGCGCGCGCTGGTCACACGCGATCCCGAAGGCCATCCGCGCGCCCGCGAGTGCCTGGACCGCGCGCTCTGCGCCGATTTTCTCGCCGCTGCAGCGCCGCCGCCCCTCTGGGACCGTGCGCGCATCGAGCGCGGAGCAAGCCTGCTCTTGGAGAGCGCACTGGGCGCTCTGGGCGATGAGGAAGAACAGGCAGAGGCACGTTTCTATGCGCTGGAGATCGGCGAGCGCGCCGCTACGATCGGGTCTCCCTGACGAGCATGGGAGCGATGAAGAACATCCACAGCGTCTTGATCAGCGCGGCGACGGGGATCGCCAAGAGCAGTCCCCACAGCCCGAAGAGCTCCCCGCCGGCGAAGACGGCGAAGATGATGGCGATCGGCGAGATGCCGACGTGAGCCGACATGACCTTCGGTACCAGCACGTAGTCGCTGATGCGCGACACGAGGAAGACCACCAGCGCCACCCAACCCGCCATCGCTCCGCCTTGGAGCGAGCCTAAGAGCGCCCCCAGCAGCAGCGCCAACAGTGGTCCGATGTAGGGGATCGCATAGAAGACGCCGGCGATCACCGCTACCAAGATAGCGTAGTTGAAGCGCAGCAGCCAAAGCGCGATGAACGTCAGCGCGCCGGTGGCCGCGCAGAGGATGACTTGACCGATGATGAAGCCGCCGAAGATCGCTGCGATCTCGTGCGCCAGCCCCCGCGCCTCCGCGCGCCGCGACTCCGGAAAGAGGCTGTTGAAGCCTTCGAGGATCGCCGTCTCGTTGACCAGCAGGTAGTAGGAGAGAATCAGCGCGGTCACCCCGATGACCAGCGCGTTGACGGTGTTGAGCACGAGCTGGCCGAGCGACGAGACCAAGCGCGAGAGCAGCGCGCTGACCTCGGTGAGCGCATGCCCTTGGAGGTCCGAGAGCGCCGGCGGCAACGGGAAGCGCCCGAAGTGGCTCTGGATCGAGCGGTCGAGGTTGGCCAGCAGCCCTTGGACGACCACGAAATACTCTGAAGAGTTGGCGAAGACGAGCTGGGTCTGGAGAACGGCCTCGGGGATCACCACCAGCAGCAACAGGACCAAGAGCGTCAACAGCGCCGCGTAGACGATGGCGATCGCCGCGCCGCGCGCCATGCGCCGAGAGAGCAGCTCCACGACGGGGTGAACGCCAAACGCCACCAGCGTGGCTATCACGAAGACCGTCGCCGTCTTGGGGATGTGCAGCAGCACGGCCAAGGCTAGCGCGATCGCCGCCAGCACGAAGAGGACGGTGCCGCCCTTGCGAGCCAGGCGCTGCCACGTCTGCGCCCCGCTCACAGGTTCTTGCATCGCACCGTCCGCTCGACCGCGTACTGCAGGGAGTCGTACAGACGAATCGCGGGTTCGTTACCCTCGGTGACGATCAAGCTCATCTGCCGCATGCCGTATCGCCGCGCCTGGGCCTCAGCGGCCGTCAAGAGCGCGCGCGCAACGCCGCGACGCCGCTCCTCGGGTACAACCGCCATGTAGGCGACGTACCCTTCGGGGAGTCCCGTCACCTCGTTGGGAAAATTGAGCAGCAGGAGCAGAAATCCGATCGGCCGCCCATCCCGATCGGCGATCAGCAGACGATGTTCGCGCACGCGGCAGAACGCGAAGAGGCGTTCCACGTTCACAGCCAGGAGCGGGCCGGCGGCATCGCGCGTAGGCGGCACTTGGTCCCCCGCTACGCGAATGGCGAGGTCGAGCGCCCATGCGTCCTCCCCGGGGAGCGCCTCCCGTATGGTCACGTCGGAGTGACCGCCGTCCACGACTCCAGTGCTTGTTCGAGCGCCTCGACGAAGATCTGGTTCTCCGCGGGTGTGCCGATCGTCACGCGAATGTGGTGGGGCAGATGGAAGCTGGTACCCGCGCGCACGATGACGCCGCGACGCATCAGATCGAGATGGGCGCGATCGGCGGCTACCGGCAGGTGCACGCAGAGAAAGTTCGCCGCACTGCGGTAGGCCCATAGGCCTAGGCGCTCCAGATGCCGGTAGAGATACGCCTTTCCCTGCTCGTTGTTGGCTCGCGTGCGCTCCATGAAGGCGTGATCTTCGATGGCGGCGAGCGCCGCGCGCGCGCTGGGCAAGGTGATGTTGAACGGGACGTGGGCGCGCATCAGCCATGAGACGATAGCCGGATCGCCCACCGCGTAGCCCAGACGAACGGCAGCCAGGCCGTAGAGCTTGGAGAGCGTGCGCAGCACCAGCATGTTGGGGCGCATGCCTAGATCCAGCGTGGCGTCGACGGCATCTTCGTCGGCGAACTCCACGTACGCCTGATCGACCACCAGCAGCACCTCGGGCGGCAGGTCGCTCAGAAAGCGCCGGTAGGCCTCGCGGCTCACGCGCGTTCCGGTGGGATTGTTGGGGTCGCAGAGCACGGCGACCTTGGTGCGCGGCGTGACGGCGGCGAGCATCGCGGACAAATCGTGGACGCCGTCGCGCAGCGGAACCACGACGGCGCTCGCGCCGAGCATGCGCGCATCATGATGGTAGAGCGAGAAGGTTTCCTTGGCGCAGACGAGTTCGTCGCCGGGTTCCATGACCAGCGTAAAGAGATAGCGCAGCAGCTCGTTACTGCCGTGGCCGAGCGCTACGGATTCGGCCCCCACGCCGCAGCGCTCGCCCAGGCGGCGGCGCAACTCGACGTTGACGTCGTCGGGGTAGACGTTGAGCGCTTCGATCGACCGCAGCGCCTCGATGGCGAGCGGCGAGGTGCCCAGAGGATTCTCGTTCGAGGCGAGCTTGATGACCCGCTCCAGACCGAAGCGGCGGCGGACCTCCTCGATGGGCGTGCCGGGAACATAGGGCGGGACTTCGCGCATGGCCGTACGCACGAGACGATCGAACGGGTGCATGCGGCTTCTCTTCGCTACTCGGCGACGAGCGTCATGCGCCAGCGCAGCGCATCGGCCAGGAACCCCACGTCGTCAAGCTCCACGGCGCGCCGATAGGCCGCGCGCGCGCCGTCGCGGTCGCCCGCGAGCCGCCGCGCGTCACCGAGCTCCATCCAGCCTGCGGCGTCGAGCTGCCCTACCGCCCGCTCCAACACGGCACGCGCCTGCGTCGCCTCGTTCCGCTCGAGGAGCAGCCGCGCGCGAAACGCGACATTATCGCGGAAGAGGCCGCCATCGAGAACGCCGAGAGCGAGCCGTGTCTGCCCCGCACGCTCCGCCCAGAGGCTCACCCACGACGCCGCGACGCGCCGGTCGTCCGCGCCGGCAAAGCTCCGCGCCTCCGCATCGAGACGTCGGGCCGCACCGCTGGGATCGCCCTGCTGCGCGCGGCCGTAGGCGCGCTCGAGCGATCGCACGGCAAGCTGATGCGCCGTCGGCTCCGGCCAGCGCGGCAGCGTCCTA
This sequence comes from bacterium, assembly GCA_004298665.1. GTDB lineage: Bacteria > Vulcanimicrobiota > Vulcanimicrobiia > Vulcanimicrobiales > SCRA01 > SCRA01. Next base: position 24,775 of record SCQY01000089.1, read on the forward strand.
CCCACCACGTCGTGCAGACGCTCCGGGGGCCAGTCGCGCCAGACGACCAGATATTCGTTGGAGCCTCCTTCCATGGTGCGCCGGAAGTCCGCGCGCGAGAGGACGAAACCCGGGCCGTAGAGGGGATCGACCATCCACACGTCTCGTTCGTCGATGCCCACCACGACGCGGTAATGCGGTGCGGAGTCGATCAGACTCGCCGTACCCGCCACGATCACCGGCCGCCCGAGAGCCAATTGCTGTTCGAGGAAGTCCTGCCGCGGGTCCACCGCGCTGGCGAAGTAGACGTGCTGGACGTTGAAGCGTAACGCCGCCGCTTCCTCGGCCATGCGTACCGTGAACGTGGAGTCCGTCACACGGTCGTAAACGCGCGCGAAGATCGCCTCGTAACTGATCGCCGGATCGTAGAACCGTACCACGTCCGTAAGCGCGGCGGGGCCGCAGTTCGCAGTCCACTGTGCCTCGGGCACATTGGGAACTCCGCTGAGATAGACGCCGGCGGCATGCGCCGGCGCGGCGATCAGGAACGCGCCGAGGAGAAGCGCGAACCCGGTTCCTGCAACGCCTCGCCGCGCGCGCATAGCGGACACTCCTTTGCGGGGTAGTCCTCGATGGGGAGATCCAACAGCACCTCAGTGGGGCGGCCGAGATCCACAGCGCCGCGGCGCACGATGACGCCGGCGGCGACGACCTTTCCGCCCGCCTTCTCGACCACGTCGATCGTCTCGCGGACCGAGAGTCCTGTCGTCATCACGTCCTCGACGACGGCGACGCGTTGGCCGGGGCGCAATGTAAAGCCGCGCCGCAAAGTGGGAACGCCCTGCTCCTTTTCCACGAAGATAGCGAGCGTGCCGAGCTGTCGCGCGACTTCGTACCCCAACACGATACCGCCGACGGCCGCGCTCACGACGATCTGCGGTTCGAAACGGCGCAAGCGGCGCGCCAGCTCTCGCGCGATCGGTTCCACCGCGGAAGGGTCTTCGAGGATGCGAAATTTTTGAACGAAGCGGCCGCTGTGGCGGCCGCTGGAGAGGCGAAAGTGGCCGCTCAAGAGCGCACCGCGGCGCTCGAGCTCTTCGCAGAGATGGAGATCGGACATCCTCGCTGCGTTCGGTCCCCAAAGGGCGTCCTCCCGCCGCGGAGAATCGTTATTCGTGGTCACTCTGGAACGCTTCTCGCCCGGGCGCCGAACAGTCGTCGTCTGCCTTTGCGTTCTCTTGCTGATCGCCATCGCGGCAGGCGATTACACGCTTTCGGTGATCCAGCTCTCGCCGCTCGCCGCAGTCCCCATCCTCATCATCGCCGCCGTCACCAACATGCGCGTGGGACTGGCCCTCGCGCTCTTGAGCGGCGTCGTCTTCGCCGACATCGAGCGGGTGTTAGGATTCGCGCGCCAAGGCGATGTCTTGGTCAACGGGGCGGTGCTCGCCATCGACTACAGCCTCTCCGTCGTCTTGGTGCTGCTGGCGCGTGATAGCGCCGCCAGCGCTGCGCGCATGGCCGCGGAGATTCACGACGCCAAAGTCATCCACGATCATCTCTTCGTGGATCGTATCCCGCAGAGCCGTTCGTGGCACGTCAATGTCGCACACGTCCCGTTGCGCGAAGTCGGCGGCGACTTCTACGAAGTCACGGCCTTCGACGGCGGCTTCCACGTGATGGTCGCCGACGTCTCCGGCAAGGGCGTGCGCGCCGCGATGCTCCTCTCGGCGATCAAGGCCTCGCTTCATGGCGATGTCAACCTTTCGCCATCGGTTACGATGGCCGATCTCAACCAGCGGCTCTCGCCGATCTGCGGCAGCGATCTCTTCTGTTCTGCTTGGTATGGGCGCTTCTTCGACGACGGCCACGTGCGCTTCAGTTCCGCGGGCCACGAACCAGCGATCCTGCGCCGGCGCGACGGCAGCATCACGCAAGTGCAACTCGACGGCTTGCCTCTGGGCGTGGCCGAACAACCGCCTTTGAAGGACGGTGAGCTGTGGCTAGAGACCGGCGAGTCGCTCCTGCTCTACAGCGACGGACTTACCGAGCTCATCGCCGACGGCCAGGTCTCCACCGAACTGGCGGTCACCGACTTCGCTGCATTCGAGCAGGTCTTGCGTGCGGCGCACCGGCGTGACGACGTGCTGGCCGTACTGGTGGAGCGCACGGCGGACGTGCCGCAGCTCACCGCGGTTGAGTAACGGAGCCCAGCTCCTCGAGAATCGCGCGCGCCGCCCCTGCAGGATCGGGTGCCTGTAGAATCGGCCTTCCGACCACGATGAAGTCCGCGCCCAGCTCCGCCGCATCACGTGGGCTGACGACGCGCTTCTGGTCGCCGTGCGGGCTGCCCGCGGGCCGGATGCCCGGGCAGATCGTCTGGAAGCCGGCACCGCACGCAGCCTTGATGCGCGGCACTTCGAGTGCGGAGCAGACGACGCCGGCGCAGCCCGCCGTACGTGCCAAGAGAGCCAGGCGCACCACGTGATCGGCCGCTTCGCCGTGTAAGCCGATGTCGTCGAGATCCTCGCCGGCCACGCTCGTCAGTACGGTGACGGCGAAGACCCGCGGCGGCACCGTCATAGCGAGCTCTTGGGCGCGCCGCGCGGCGGCGGCAACGGCGGCGCGCATCATTGCCGCGCCGCCGAAAGCGTGCACGTTGATGATCTCCACGCCGGGCTCGATCAACGCCCGCATGGCCGCTTCGACGGTGCGCGGGATGTCACACAGCTTCGCGTCGACGAAGACACGGGCACCTAGCTCGCGAAACGTCGCGCGAATCTCCCCGGGATAGCCGAAGAGTCCTTCGTAGCCGACCTTGAGGAGCGCACCAACCGGTGCCAGACGGCGCGCAAGGTTAGACGCCGCCTGCCCATCGGCGATATCGAGGGCTATGATGAGTTCGGTCATGGTTGCGCCGTTCGTCCCACCGGCGTCCGTCTCCGCCCCCAGCAGCGTTCAGTAAATATTCCTACAATGCACGAAACTTTTGCCGGATTCGACCGTTACTCAAGTAGGATAGGATTGAATCGGAAGGAGGGAACGGAGATGCAAGGCTTGATCGTCTTCAAATCGCTGGCCGAAGCACTAAAAGCAGGCTACCAGGTCTGCGATCGAACTACTACTGGATACTTGGTCCGCACACGCACCGAGGCCGGCTGGGCGCTTGCCGTCGTCGAGTGCCGTTCCTAGCGCCTTCCCAGTAGGCGTCATCCGCGTTCTTCCTCTCTATCGAGAAGGGCACCCCACGGCGGGGTGCCCTTCTGCCGTCGTTCACGGGCGCGCGCGCAGCCGTGCCGCCAACTGCTTGAGCATCTGGCGAGGCCACGCCGGACCGCCGTAGATGAACGCCGTATAGGCCTGCACGAGATCGGCGCCCGCTTCCAAACGCTCCCAAAGGTCATCGAACGTCGCGATGCCGCCCACCCCCACCAGCACCGTCGGACGGGGCAGCAGCGTGCGCAGCGTGCGCAGCACCTCGAGCGAGCGCGCCCGCAGCGGGGCCCCGGAAAGGCCGCCGCTGCCGCACCGTTCCACGGCGCCGCGTTGCGTCCGCAGGCCCTCGCGACCCACCGTGGTGTTCGTCGCCACCACGCCCTCCACGCCGTAGCGCCGTACCACGCCGGCCACGTCCGCCAAAGCGCTCTCGTCGAGTTCCGGCGCGATCTTCAGCAGCAGCGGCGGCCGGTGCGCTGCGCGGGCGCGCGCCGTGCAGAGCGCCTCGATCAGCCGCTCCAGCTCACCGCGTGCCTGCAAGCTGCGCAGACCCGGCGTATTGGGCGAGCTGACGTTGACGACGGCGTAGTCGGCGAGCGGGGCAAGACGCTCCCAAGCACGCACGTAGTCGCCGGCGGCGAGCTCCAACGGCGTCCCGATGCCTTTGCCGACGTTGACGCCAAGCGCCGCCCGCCGCGGCGCCGCTAGGCGCGCCGCCACCGCCTCCGCGCCATCGTTGTTGAAGCCTAGCCGGTTGACGAGTGCGCGGTCCGCCGGCAAGCGGAAGAGACGCGGCTTGGGATTTCCCGGCTGCGGGAGCGGCGTGACCGTACCGACTTCAACAAAGCCGAAGCCGAGCGCCGCCAGAGATTCGAAGGCACGCCCGTTCTTGTCGAAGCCGGCTGCCAAGCCGAGCGGATTGGGGAAAACAACGCCCGGCCACGGCTCCACGCGCAGGATGGGATCGTCTGCGGGCTCGAGCATGCGGCGCAGCATCGGCATCCCCTGCAGCGTCTCCAGCACGCCCAAGCCCAGCTCGTGGGCGCGCTCGGCGTCGAGCGCGAAGAGCCCACGTTTGGCGATCTCCCACCATAGGCTCACGCGCCCAGCTCCCACCTGCCGAGCGTGGTATAACGGGCGCCGCTGGCCAGCGTCGTGCTTTCCACCAAGGCGATCTCCCGCACCGCCCAGCGCACGGGAGCGACGTCGAGTGGCGCCAGCTGCACGGGGAGCTTGGCGCGCGCGATCGTTACGTGCGGGAGGGCCTCCTTCTCGTCGAGCGCGATGCCGCGATCGCGCAAGCGCTCGCGCAGCGTGTGCACCGCAGCGCGAAAAGGCGCATCCTCACCGCCGGCTCCCAACCACAGCACGTTCGCCCGCTGCTCGCTGGGAAAGCCGCCGACGCGGTCGATCACGAGATCGAAAGGCGCCTGCGCCGCCGCCCACGCGCAGGCACGCGCGACCTCCTCCACGCGTCCCCGCTCGACCGTTCCCAGGAACGCCATCGTCGCGTGCAGCTGGTCGGGCGCATAGAAGCGTAAAGCAAGTCCTCGGGCTCGAAGCGCCGCCTCCGCGTCGACGGCGCGCGCTCGCACGGCTTCGTCGACCCAGGCGGCTATGAATAATCTGGGCATCGCCTGGAGGTTAGGGGCTGGCGGCGGCCAGCTCCTCTTCCACATCGAGCTCCCAGTCGTCGTGAGCGGCATAGACGCGCAGCCCAAGCTCTTGCTCCAGCTGGCGCGCCAGCAGCCACGGCTTGCGATCGAGCATCTGCGTGCCGAAGTGCGTCAATACGGCGATGCGCGGGCGAACGGTTCCCAAGATCTCGCGCGCGTCGTCGAAGGTGAGATGGTCGACGTCCATGCGGTCGCGAAAGCGCAAGACGTTCACGATCAGCACGTCGGGCCGAGCCTGCGCATAGTGCTCGGCCAAGCCGTCGAAGCGCCGCGTGCACGGCAGATACGAGATGCGCGTACCGGCGTGCAGGAAGTGGAGGCCGAACGTATCGACGCCGTGGCGATGGCGCACGGAGCCGCGGATCTCCACGTCGTTGACCGAATAGGGACCGCCGAATTCCGTCAGGTGCTCGATGCGGCTCAAGAAGCCTCGCACGTACGGCAGCACCACGCCTTCCTGGTCGAACGCGTCCGCCGGAGCCAACAGCATGCCTCGACGCTTCCAGCCGCCGTGAGTCATCGCCTCGATCATCACGTTGACGTCGCACGAGTGATCGAGGTGCTTGTGCGAGAGCACGAGCGCGTCCAGACGCGGCGGATCCAGCGGCGGCTGATGCGAGAGCGCGCGCACCAGCGCCCCAGGCCCGGGATCGACGTGGATATGCGTCGCGCCGAGCTCCAGCCAGATACCGCCGGAGGCGCGCAACTGCTTGGCGACGACGAAGCGTGCCCCGCCGGTGCCGAGAAAGATGATGCGGCTCATGGGGCGTTATCCGCGCCTGCGCATACGCTCACCTGCGCTGGGGCGTGCAGACCCCAGGGGGGAGCTCATTGCCCCGCGAACCCGCAGGCCCATGGCGGTGAACCCCTTTGGAGGCCACGATGCGCTCGCCGGCGTGGTCTCGCAGATGATCACGCCGGCCGTGCTGATCCTGGCCTCGGGGTCGCTGGTCTCCTCCACGCTGACGCGTCTAGCCCGCAGCGTCGACCGCGCACGCGTGCTCCTGCGTCAAGGGCAGGAAGCCCGCGCCGGCGGCGACCGGGCCAAGCAGACGCGCATCGAACGCATTCTCGTCACGCAGCGGCGGCGCGTCGAGCTCTCGGAGCGCGCGCTCTCCGCCTTCTACCTCGCGATCGGCTTCTTCGTGGCCTGCAGCCTTGCCATTGCCATCGACGCCCTCGTCGACGGGCGCATCGCGTGGGTTCCCGGTCTCTTGGCGATCCTCGGCGGCCTCGTGCTGCTGTTGGGCTCGGGCATGCAGGTACTCGAGACGAATCTCGCCACGGGCGGCGTGCAAGACGCGATCAACGAATACCACGCCGGTCTCGACGTCGAATAACGTTCGCCGCGCTACCCGAGCATGGGCAGCATCGGCCAATCTCCCGCCAGCACGCCGGAAGCCGACCGCCCCAGCCACCGCTCGATGATCGTGGCGTAGATGCTGCGAAAATCCGTGCTGTAGGCAAGGTTCCCCTCATGGAGCCGCTCGAGGGACGGCGGCGTTCCGTAGAGCCCGCCCCTGACGGGGCCGATCACGAACATCGGGCCCGCCTCGCCGTGGTCGGTACCGCGGCTGGCGTTCTCCTCCACGCGCCGCCCGAACTCCGAGAACGTCATGGTCAGCACGCGCTGATCGTTACCGTGGGCCGCAAGATCGTCGTAGAATGCGGCGAGCGCGTCGGAGAGCTGACCGAGGAGGCGATCCTGCGTCGCCTTCTGCGAGACGTGCGTGTCGAAACTGCCGTGCGCGACGTAGATGATGCGCGTCCCCAACGCAGGCGTGCCGATGATCTGCGCCGCGAGCGCCAGGCTGCGGCCGATGCCCGTGGCGGAATAGCTAGCCGTCGCCTTATAGCCGGCCACGAGCTTAGGCAGCTCCTCGCTGCCGCGCTGCGTGTCGCGTTGCACCTCGGCGATGGTGGGCAGGAAGGGGCTGCGGAACGGCAGATCGGCGGCATCGCTCTGCGCGGCGAAATCCTGCGCGCCGCCGCGCGTGCCGTCGATGGCCAGGCGGAAACCACGCACGCCCGCATCGATGGCGGGAACGTCGTGGCGCTCGGCGATGAAGAGCTCGGGGAGCACGGGCGAGACGGCGACGCCGGTGAAAAGGCTCTTGGGCCAATCGGCGCGATCGAGGAGGCGGCCCAGCCAGCCCGTAGCGTCGTATCCCACGGGGTCGGCCGTCTGCCAGATCTCCGTCGAGCGGAAGTGCGAGTGATCGGGATTGGGATAGCCGGCACCCTGGACAATGGCCACGCGACCTTTGTCATACATCGCCTTCAACGCACGCATGGCCGGATTGAGGCCCACCGCGGCATCGATCGCGAGGACGTCATGAGGCGTGAGGGCGAGATCCGGCCGCATGCGCTGGTAGACGGGATCGCCGTAGGGCACCAGCGTGTTGAGGCCGTCGTTCCCGCCTTGCAGGTTGAGCACGACCAGCACGCGGTTGCCGGGGCCCGCGCCGCCAACGAGCGTCTGCGCAAGGGCTCTGCCGAAGACGCCTTGGCCGCCGCCGATCAGCGCCAGGCCCGAGACCGTGCCGAGAAGGAACTGCTTGCGTGCGATCGTCATCATGCGCTCCTTACGCGAGCTGGTAGGCGGGGGTGGCCATGGCGAGATAGACGGCGCCGCGCACGCGCTGCTGATCGTCTCGCGAGTTGGCGCTGAGATAGGCGGCGATGCGCGCGCGCTGGGCGGGCGAGGCATCTCCTTGGAGCACCAGCTCCACGATAGCGCTCGCCAACGGCTGCGCGTCGAGCCCGCCGATGCTGGGCACGTAGTCAGCCGGATCGCTGGTCATCGGCGTCATCGCCACGGCGTCGGCAAAGTTCTGCCGCGCGAGCATCGTCGCCGAGTTGATCCACGCCGCGCCGCCCGGCCACCCCGCGACGTTTGGCGGAATGAAGAGCATCTGCCCCATGCGTGCCATCGCGGCCACCAGCGGCGCAGGCTCCGGGAGCGTGGCGCGCTCGACCATCCGCAGCATACCGATCACGAACTCCACCGGGCTCTTCACCAACGCGCGGTAGGCACGCGGCGAATAGAAGAGGCGCGAGCGCAGGAGCGTGCCCATGAACGAAGAGACCCGCCAGCCGTTGCCCGCGAGCAACTGGCCGTAGGCATCGACCAACTCGGGCTCGGGGTCCCAGTACAGAAAGTAGGCCAACAGCTTCCCCGTCAGAAAGCGCGGCGTAGCCGTCTGCTGGTAGATGATGGAGATGACGTCGTCGCCGCTCCAGTTGCCGGTCCGCCCGAGAAACGTCTTGGGACCCGCATCGTGGCGGCGCGCCAGAAAGACGGCGCCGCCGCGATCGGCGAAACGCCCGCCGGTGAGCCCGTAGCCCGTGAAGGCACGCGCACTCTCGCGCACGTCCTGCTCGGTGTAACCGCTGCCGTGGCCCATCGTGAAGAGCTCCATGAGCTCGCGTGCGAAGTTCTCGTTGGGGCGGCGATCGGAACTGCTCGCCGTATCGAGGTAACGCATCATCGCCGGATCGCGCACGAGCCGCCGCGTCAGGTCCTGGAGGCTGCCCAGCGCCATGCGGTGGTAGAGATTGATCTGGTCGATCATCTCCAGCGGCCGGGTACCCTTCTGAAAGACGGCCGAGGTGAAATGGCCGTGGTAGAAGAGCGCGAGTTTCTCTTGCAGCGGAGCGGGCGACGTCTGCATCCGCCCGAGCCACCAGCCCGCCATCGCCAGATAGCTCGCGCGACGTTCGTGCGGTTCCCATCCTAGCGCCCCGCCCGGCTGCGCTGGAAGCTCCGCCGCCGCCGAGAGATCCAGCAGCGAGTCCACGGCACGATCCATGCCCAGCGCCGCCAAGCGAGCGATGTCGTCGCGCGAGCCGCCGAAGCCCGCGCGGCGCAGCAAGTGGGCGGCATGGCGCTCCGTCCACGGTCCGCGATACGGCAGCAGCGCCGTACGCAGATCGAGCGCACCGGCAGGGCGAAACGTCCTGGTGACATCCATCGTGTCCCACGTCCTCCGTGCTTTCCGTTACGATAAACGGAGAGCGTTCCGAAGACGTTACGCCAAGGGGTCTGCTCTCATCTCGCCCTACCCTCGCGACTCGATCAGCGAGAGGATCACGTCGCCCTCTTCGGGTTGCTCGCCGTTGCGATAGACGAAGGCGCGCCCGCCGCGCGCTCCGCACAGCGGCGGCAGGGGACGCTCGCGGCGGCGCACCACCGTGAAGGGCGTGCCGTGGATGCGCACGCGGTCGAGCACGTCGTGGCCGGCCACGCGCTCGGCGACGAGGGGGGCGGCCAGGTCGCGCAAGGCATGCACCGTCCCGGCATCGAGGTGGCGCTCCACGGCGCGGCCGAGTGCGGCGTTGTTGAAGCGCAAGACCACGCGCGTATCGCGGCGCAGCGCACGCGCCGTCAGGGCGACTTTGAGATTGGTGGTGTCGTCGTTGGCCAGCGCCACCACGCCCAGCGCGTTCTCCACGCCGGCATACTCAAGCGTGCGCTCGCGCGTGGCGTCGCCCGTGAGGACGCTCGCACCGCGGTCGCGTGCCTGAGCCACGAGCGCCGGATCGGGGTTCCGCTCGACGATCACCACGGGCACGTCGAGCGCCAACAGGTACTCGACCACGCGCGAGCCCACCACGCCGGAGCCGCAGACCACGACGTGGCCATGCGCACCGATGCGGCGCATCCCCGCAACGGACTCCTCGCGGCGGCGCACGACGGCGTTGGTCAGCAGCGCAACGACGCTGCCCATCAACGCGATGCCGCCGATCATCACCGCAATGGTGAAGCTTTCCACGGGCGCCGAGGCATGCCAGAACGAAACGTCGCCGTTCTCGGCGATGCGGCTGGTGACGACGTAGAACGCATCGAGCGGGCTCAAGCGGAGAACGACGCTGTAGAAGACGGCGGAGACGAGGTAGAGCAGCAGCAATGCCGCGCCTACCCAGAACGAGATCGGGTCCAGGTGACGCAGCATCGTCCGCAGCGAGCGCCGGCGGCGGCGCCTGGGCTGCGGGACGACGGGGCGACGAGCACGGGCGATCTGCGCCAAGCGCCCGACGGGCGCGAAGACGATCAGCTCGTCTCCCGACTCCAGCGGCGCATCCTGCGGCGGATGTCCGTTGATCTCCATCACGCGGCCCCGCAGATGCTCCTCCGCACCGCGCAGGCTCTGGCCCGCGCACTCGAACTCCTCGGCGCGCCCCGCCGCGAAGGCCAAGAGCGCGTCACTCGCCTCGGGAAAGCGGAACGCGGAGATGATGTGCGGATCGAGGACGGCGGCTGCGAAGGTAGCCGCGGCGACGTCGGCGATCGCCACGACGCCGGCATTGGGGAGGACGCGCTCCAGCTCGGCGGCCATGCGGCGGTCGAACTGGCGTAAGATCAAGCGCACGTCGGGGTGAGCCTCGCGCGCCAAGAGGCCGACGGTCAAGTTGAAGTCGTCGGCCTGCGCGATGCACACCACCACGGCACCCAAGGGAAGCGGGAGGTGCTCCCACGTCGAGTGGTGCTCGGGATCGGCGTCGCGGTAGCGCGCCCCCAAACGCGTCGCCTCCTCGGCGATGCGGCACGGCGCGCACCAGAGAAGTTCGACATCGTCCCCCGCCGCGCGCAATTCGCGCAGCACGTCGAGTGCGAGCTCGTCACCGCCCACCAAGACCACGTGGAGTCCGCCGCTCATCTCCGTGGCGTTCACCTGCCGCATCGCATCGCCTGCCGGCAAGAGAGGCGGGCCTGGTCCCCGAAGCCTGCCGCGTGGCCATACTCGAAACGTACGTTGACACGCACTCCGAGGAATACGCACGCAACCGCGAGCGCATGGAGACGCTCTCGGCGCAGCTGCGCGACACCCTCGCCGACGTTCACCAGGGCGGCGGCCCCAGCGCCGTTGCCAAACACCGCAAGCGCGGCAAGATGACGGCGCGCGAGCGGGTGGACCGGCTGCTCGACGCAGGCTCACCCTTCCTCGAGTTCGGCGCTTTGGCTGCCTGGGAGATGTATGGCGGCGACGCCCCAAGCGCCGGCATCATCACCGGCATCGGCGTCGTGGAAGGCCAGGACTGCATGATCGTCGCCAACGACGCGACGGTCAAAGGCGGCACCTACTACCCGCTGACCGTGAAGAAGCACCTGCGCGCCCAGGAGGTCGCCGAGCAGAACTACCTGCCGTGCATCTACCTGGTGGACTCTGGGGGCGCCTTCCTGCCCTTACAGGCCGACGTCTTCCCGGACCGCGACCACTTCGGGCGCATCTTCTACAACCAGGCCCAGATGAGCGCCAAAGGCATTCCACAGATTGCCGCAGTCATGGGCTCGTGCACAGCCGGCGGTGCCTACGTGCCGGCGATGAGCGACGAGACGGTGATCGTCAAAGGCAACGGCACGATCTTCTTGGGCGGACCGCCGCTGGTAAAGGCGGCCACCGGAGAGGTGGTCAGCGCCGAGGAGCTGGGCGGCGCCGACGTCCATACGCGCATCAGCGGTGTGGCCGATCACTTCGCGGAAGATGACCTCCACGCATTGGCGATCGTGCGCGGCGTCGTCTCCGAGCTTCATCGCGAGCACCCGCGCCTCTGGGACCTCGCCGAACCGGAGCCTCCCGTCTACGATCCCGCCGAGATCTACGGCATCATCCCGCACGACGCGCGCCGCTCCTACGACGTACGCGAGATCATCGCGCGTCTGGTGGACGGCTCGCGCTTCCACGAATTCAAAGCACGCTACGGGACGACGCTAATCTGCGGCTTCGCGCGCATCGAGGGCCACCCCGTCGGCATCATCGCGAACAACGGCATCCTCTTCAGCGAAAGCGCGCTCAAAGCGGCACACTTCATCGAGCTCTGCGCGCAACGCGGCACGCCGCTGGTCTTCCTGCAGAACATCACCGGCTTCATGGTCGGCAAACAGTACGAGAACGGCGGCATCGCCAAAGACGGCGCCAAGATGGTGACGGCCGTGGCCACCGCCAACGTGCCGAAGTTCACGGTGATCGTCGGCGGCAGCTTCGGCGCGGGCAACTACGGCATGTGCGGGCGCGCCTACGCGCCTCGTCAGCTCTGGATGTGGCCAAACGCACGCATCAGCGTCATGGGCGGTCCGCAGGCGGCCAGCGTCCTCTCCACCGTTAAAGGCGAGCTCACGG
>SCQY01000090.1 GCA_004298665.1 bacterium
CTAACGCAGGAGAAGCATGTCGACCTTCGATAAGGTGAAGAAGATCATCGTCGAGCAGCTGGGCGTCGACGAGGACGAAGTGACCCTCGAGGCCTCGATCACCGACGACTTGGGCGCCGATTCGCTCGACCAGGTCGAGCTGGTGATGGCGTTCGAGACGGAGTTCAACATCGACATTCCCGACGAGGAAGCCGAGAAGATCAAGACGGTCGGCGACGCAGTCAAGCGCATCGAGGAGCTGGCCGAAGCCTAACCGCTCGTGTTCGAGTCTCTCTCTACTCGCCTTGGGGCGATCTTCGAGCGGCTCTCCAGCCGCGGGAAGCTGAACGAAGCGGATGTCGCGGAGGTGCTCCGCGAGGTCCGCGTCGCTTTGCTCGAGGCCGATGTCAGCCTCGCGGTGACCAAGGAATTCGTTGCGCGCGTCCGCGAGAAAGCGGTAGGCGCGGCGGTTCTGGAGTCGCTGACCCCCGCTCAATCGGTCGTCAAGATCGTTCACGAGGAGCTGGTAGCGCTGATGGGCGGCGAGCAGAGCCGCCTGCAGTTTGCCAGCGCCCCGCCGAGCGTCGTGATGCTGGTGGGGCTGCAAGGCTCCGGCAAGACTACGCATGCCGGCAAGCTGGCGCTGCGTCTCAAAGAACAGGGGCGCCGTAGCCTCCTGGTCGCAGCGGACGTCTATCGTCCCGCGGCTATCGATCAGCTCAAGACGATCGGTGCGCAAATCGAAACCCCCGTGTACGACGAGGGCTCCGCTGCTTCGCCGGGGGACCCGGTCGCGATCTCGCGCAACGGCGTCGAGCGCGCACGCTCGCTGGGCATCCCCACGGTGATCGTCGATACCGCGGGGCGCTTGCAGATCGACGAGCCTCTGATGCAGGAGCTCGAGCGCATCAAGGCCGCCGTCAAGCCAACCGAGATTCTGCTCGTCGCCGATGCGATGACCGGTCAAGAAGCCGTCAACGTCGCCAAGGGCTTCGACGATCGGCTCGGCATCACGGGCGTCATCCTCACCAAACTGGACGGCGACGCGCGCGGCGGTGCCGCGCTCTCGATCCGTCACGTGACGGGGGCGCCGATCAAGTTCGTCGGGACGGGAGAGAAGCTCGCGGCTCTCGAACCGTTCTACCCCGATCGCTTGGCATCGCGCATCCTGGGGATGGGCGACGTGCTCACGCTGATCGAGAAGACGCAGGCCGTCTACTCGCAGGAGCAGGCCAAGCAGCTCGAGCACAAGCTGCGCAAAGCAGAGTTCACGCTCGAAGATTTTCTCGCGCAGCTGCGCCAAGTCCGCAAGATGGGTCCGCTTGGTGATCTCATGAAGATGATCCCCGGCGTCTCGAAGGCGATGGCCAACGTGGAGCTGGACGAGCACGAAGTCAATCGCGTCGAGGCGATCATCCTTTCGATGACGCCGCGCGAGCGAATCAAGCCCGACATTCTCAATGCCTCGCGCCGCAAGCGGATCGCCGCCGGCAGCGGCATGCGCGTACAAGACGTCAACCGGCTAGTCAAGCAGTTCGAGCAGACGCGCCAGCTGATGAAGCAATTTGGCGGGGGCCGACGCCCTCGTCTCCCGATGCCCGGATTTGGGCGTCGTTGATCTGACTAGAGGGAAGCATGGTTCGTATCCGCCTGCGCCGCATGGGCGCCAAGAAACAGCCGACGTACCGATTCGTGGTTGCCGATGCGCGCTCGCCGCGCGATGGGCGTTTCATCGAGGTGCTCGGCCACTACAACCCGCGCACCGAGCCGAAGACCGTCGTGGTCGACGCCGAAAAGGCGAAGGCCTGGCTGGCCAAGGGGGCACAGCCTTCGGATACCGTGCGCCGGCTCTTCGCCGCACAGGGCCTCTGTGAGCCCCTGCCGCCGAAGAAGGTCAACGCGAAGCCCCAATGAGCTCGTTCGATGACGAGTTCGGCCTGTTTGGCGCCGAGGCAGCCGAAGAGGAGCGTCGCCCCACGCTGGGCGCGCGTAAGATCGTCCACCAAGAGACGATCATCGACGAGATCGAGCCCGAGGACGAGCCGGCACCACGCCGCGCCCGCGGCGGCGCGCGTGCGCGTGGTGAGAGCCTTCCGCGTCCGCGCGGCGGCCCGCGAGGTGAGCGCGGCGTGCACAGCAGCGGAACCGAGGTGGGTCCCGAGCTCGAGGCACGTGCCAAAGACCTGCTCGAGTTTCTCGCGCGCGGCTTGGTAACGCACAAGGACGAGATCGAGGTCATTCCGGTGCGTCGCCCCGACGGCCGCTTCGTGCTCGAGCTGGAAGTCGATCCCGAGGATCTCGGCAAAGTCATCGGCCGCGGCGGACGTGTCGCGCAAGCGTTGCGCACGTTGATGCGCGCGGGCTCCGAAGGCAAGGTTGCGATCGATATCGTCGACGTCGAGGCCGTAGACGAGGACGAGGACGGGGACGACGGCGCTGCCGGAGCCGGAGACGAAGAAGAGCAGTAACCTGCCCGCGCCCGTTGAGGGTGTGGATGCTGAACTCGCCGCAGGCCGATTCGTCGGCCTCTTCGGCGTGCGCGGCGAGCTGAAGCTGGAGCTGCTCATCGGAGATCGCCCAACGTTCGCGGCCGGCGAGCAGGTGCAGCTCCGCATGGCCGGCGGCTCCGTTCTATCCCCCGTCGTCAGCTCGCTGCGCCCCCACGCCGGACGGTGGCTGGTGGCCTTCGATGGAGCGCTCGATCCCGATGCGGCGCAGCGTTACGTCGGCGCGCACCTCCTGGTGCACAGCGGAGATCTCCCGCCGCTCGGCGACGGCGAGTACTACGATCATCAGCTCATTGGCTGCACCCTCGTGGATG
>SCQY01000091.1 GCA_004298665.1 bacterium
CGACGACATCGCTGCTGTCAAGAAGCTCGTCGACGAATATGGGTCCGATATCAAGGACCTGCAGAAGGATGTCGCCGGCCTGAAGGATCAGGTCGCGAAGAACAGCTCGACGCTCAAGCGTCAGCAGTTCCACCTCTACTACTTCATGCGTGCTCCCGGTTTCTACCGTGAGAACGTCTCTGCATACGATCCGCTCGGTCACGGTCTCCCCGCGCAGACTGTGATCAACGGTTTGAAGCCCACCAACGCCGCCGGCACGTTCGTTGCTCCCGGCGGGCTGCAGACGAACACCAGCTACGGTAACCTGGGCGCGAACAACCAGCAGTCCGGCACGTACGCGCATGGTACCGGCTACCAGACGATCCGCTTGATCTTCAGCGGCGTTCTGGACGAGCGGACGTCGTATGCGATCCGCCTCGAGGATCGCAACTACTTCGCCAACCAGGGTCAGAAGAGCACGGCCACCGCGCTCTCCTCGAGCTACTTCTACAACCAGGTCTTCCGCCTGAACTACGCCTACCTCACGTATAAGGACCCCTCGGGTCTCTTTGCGAAGGCCGGCCGTTTCGTCGAAGAGGGTGGGCCGCTGGGCTTGGCCTTCGCCGACTACTTCCAGGGCGCAGAGCTTGGTTATAGCAAGCATGGCCTGACGGCTTGGGGCGGCTACAGCTTCAACCAGACCAACGGCAATCCGGGTAACGCCGACGCCGGCGGCTACAACCAGACGATGATCGCGCACGCTGACTACGACGTTACTTCGAAGTTGAACGTCGGCCTCAACTACGCCATCGACCGCGGTGTCGCCGGTGCAAACTTCTGGAACCCGTCGGTCAATCCGTATGCTCCCGGCACGAACTGCACGCCGGGCTACTGCGGTGCCTACGTCGCCGGCGCCTACCCGGTGGCGGTTGGCTCGGTCAACGCCTCGTACCAGTTCACCCCCGAGTTCTCGCTCGCTGCCGAGGCGCTCGCGCGCTTCGGGGACGACCCGGCCACGGGGAGCCGCTGGAAGGATAACGGCGCGTTCTGGGTTGCCGGTACCTACGGCCAGCCCAGCGGGCACCTGGGGCACAACTACTCCGACTTCGGGTTCATCTCGTCGGGCTTCAACTCGAACGGGCCGCACACCGAGATGGAGGGTGCCCCGGACTACCAGCAGTTCTACTTCGGTAACCCGAACGGCTACAACATCGCGTACATCGGTCTGCACCACTGGTTCAGCGACTTCGCGCGCGTTGGCGTCGTGTATCAGCACTTCGGTGTGAAGAACGGCATCGACATCCCGCTGGGTGGTGGATACTACATCAGCAAGGATAGCGGAGACGGGCTCTTCCTCCAGACGCTGATCTCGTTCTAATCAACGAGCTCGGATAACCAAGCAAAACGAGGCCCCCGGTGATCCCGGGGGTCTCGCCATTTCTGCTATACTGATCGCGTGTTGAGGGACAGCAGCAGGTCACGATGACTCCAGCCGAGCTCGTTACCGCCTTCGTCGCGCTCTTCACGCTGCTCAACCCCGTGGGCGGGATCCCCGTTTTCCTCACGCTCACCGAGGCGGAAACACGGGAGGGGCGCAACGGCGTCGCGCTCGTCGCTTCCGTGGCCGTGGCCGCGATCTTGCTGGTCGCGATGTTCCTGGGCAGCGCCATCCTCGCCGTCATGCACATCGAGCTGGACGCGTTTCGTCTGGCGGGGATGATCGTCATCATCGGCATGGCTCTCTCGATGCTCAATGCCTCGCCCAGCGGCGTGAAGCAAGCACCGGGCGAGCATCAAGAAGCGGCCGATCGCAGCTCCGTGGCCGTCGTTCCGCTTGCCCTTCCCGTGCTGGCCGGGCCTGGCTCGATCAGCGCCGTCATCATCGTAGCTACGCGCACCTCCGGGTGGGAAGAGTGGCTCTTCGAGATTGTCATTATCCTGCTGAACGCCGCCGCTACCTATGGTATCTTGCGCATCGCCCCGCGTCTGGGGCGTATGCTGGGCACCACGGGGATGAACGTGCTTACGCGGCTCTTCGGATTGCTGCTGCTGGCGATCGGTCTCGGCGGCGCAGCCGAGGCGCTCAAGGCGCTTTTTCCCGGCTTAGGTTGACACCATCGGAGGAACGATGCTTCGCTTCACTCAGGTCGACGTCTTCACCGACCACCTCTTCGAAGGCAATCAGCTTGCGGTCTTCCCCGACGCGCAGGTTCTGACCGCGCAGCAGATGCAGCAGATTACGCGCGAGATGAACCTTTCCGAGACGGCATTCGTCATGCCGACGGAGCGCGCCGATTGCGACGCGCGCGTACGCATCTTCACACCGGCGAACGAGATGCTCTTCGCCGGCCATCCCACGATCGGCACGGCGTTTGTCTTAGCGCGCCTCGGACGCGTTCCAAAAGGGACGCAGCGCATCGTCTTCGAGGAAGGTGTGGGCCCGGTGCCCGTGTTGCTCGAGGGCCCGCCCGATGCCCCGGTGCGCGCGTGGCTGACCACGCCTCCGATCGTCTTCGGCTCCACGTTCGACGATCGCGCCGCTTGTGCGGCGCTGGCGAGCCTCACGCCGCAGGATCTCGTCGAGGGCGTACCGCTGGAGGCCGCCGGCGCCGGACCGCGCTTTCTCTATCTGCCCGTTCGCGATCGAGCAGCCGTCGACCGGGCCGAGCCTGACGTGGCGGCCATCGATCGTCACCTCTCCGCACAAGGGCTGATCGGCATCTTCGTCTTTGCCGTTGAGTCCGCGGAGGATGGTGCGCTCTACTCGCGCATGTTCGCGCCAGGTGCCGGCATCTTCGAGGACCCTGCCACCGGATCGGCCACCGGGCCGCTCGCTGCCTACGCCATCCGCCACGGATTGGTCCGCGTGCCGCACGACGGGAGCCTGCGCATGGTAAGCGAGCAAGGGACGAAGATGGGGCGGCGCAGTCTGCTGCACGTGCGCGTCGAGATGCGGAGTGGCGAGCCGCAGAGCATCGAGGTGGGCGGAAGCTGTGTGCATGTCTTCGATGGGGAGCTGGCGCTCACGTAACGAATGAGGTCGCCATGGAAGGCGACGTCGTCATCATCGGAGCAGGTTTGATCGGGCTGGCGCTGGCACGGGAACTGGCGCAGCGTGGAGCATCGGTACGGATGCTCGAAACGGGAGAGCCGGGGCACGCCGCCTCGTGGGCCGCAGCCGGCATGCTCGCCCCATCGTCCGAGGGGCTCGACGGTGCCTTCTACGAGCTCTGCTTGGCGAGCCTGGAGCGCTACCCCGCCTTCGCTGCAGCACTTCACGAGGAGACCGGTCTCGACGTCCATCTGCGCCGCGAAGGCTTCATCTCTCCCGCCTATGACGACGCGGGGCTGGCATTCGTCGAGCGCCGCGCCGCCGAGGCGCGCGAACGCGGATTTCACGCCCGGATGCTGACGACGGCCCAGACCCTTCAGCTCGAGCCGGCACTGGCCCCCGTCCGTGCCGCCGCGCTCTTCGAGCACGAGGCCTCCGTCGATAATCGGCGGCTGGGGCGTGCCCTGCGCGCTGCTGTGGAGCGCCTAGGCGTGCGCATCGACGAAGGGCTTCCGTGGGTTCGCCTAGCCGCCACGCACCGCCGCGTCAATGGCGTCGAGACCGCCTCCGGGTTCGTCCCCGCGTCCATCGTGGTAAACGCCGCGGGGGCCTGGGCCGGCAGCCTCGAGGGGGTGCCGGAGCTGGCGCGCGTCCCGGTGGAGCCGGTGAAGGGACAGATGCTGGCGTTGGGGATGCCGGCGAACTTGGTGCGTCACACGATCTATGCCCGCCACGGTACCTATCTGGTCCCGCGCGACGACGGACGGCTGATCGTCGGGGCGACGGGCGAACGCGTGGGCTTCGATACGCGCGTCACGGCCGCCGGGGTCCAGCGGCTCTTGGAGCGGGCGCTGCGCGTCGCTCCGGGGCTGAAGGACCTGGCTCTCGTGGAGACCTGGGCGGGCTTGCGCCCAGGGACGCCGGACAGCCTGCCCTACTTGGGACCCGGCGCGATCGAAGGCTATTTCTTGGCCACCGGCCATTTGCGCAACGGTGTACTGCTGACGCCCATTACCGCGGAAGTTGTGGCGGACGCCATCGAGGGGCGCGCCCCTCGCATCCCGCTTGCGCCCTTCTCGCCGGAGCGCGCGCGCGCGGCGTCGAACGTGGCGTCATGACGGCGCAGGACATCGTGGTGAATGGCGAGGCCATCGCGCTCGAGCGCGAAGTCACGCTGGGTGAGCTCTTGGCCTCCCTCGGCGTCGCGCGCGAGGGATCGGCGGTTGCGCTCAACGACATGGTGATTCCCAAGAGGCGCATCGACGCGCAGCTCGTCCGGCCAGGCGATCGCGTTGAGATCATTCGAGCCGTGGCCGGGGGATAGAGAAGATCAGCGTGCAGAGTGACCCATTCGTTCTGGGCGGGCGCGAGTACCGTTCCCGTCTGCTCGTCGGTACGGGGAAGTTCTCGTCGATGGAGGTCATGCAGCAGGCGCATGAAGCCAGCGGCGCCGAGATCGTGACCGTGGCGATTCGCCGCATCCACATCGACGATCCCAGCGGCAAGACGATGCTGGACTTCATCGACCGCTCGCGCTACCAGCTGCTGCCGAACACCGCCGGCTGCTATACGGCCAAGGATGCCGTGCTGACGGCGAAACTAGCGCGCGAAGCGTTGGAGACCAACCTCGTCAAGCTCGAGGTGATCGGCGATCAGCAGACGCTCTACCCGAACGTGGTGGAGTTGATCGTTGCGGCGGAGGAGCTGGTGCGTGACGGCTTCACGGTACTTCCGTACACCACGGACGATCCCGTGGTCTGTCAGCGCCTGGAAGCCGTAGGCTGCGCCGCCGTGATGCCGCTCGCCGCGCCGATCGGCAGCGGCTTGGGCGTCTGCAATCCATATACGATCCGCATCATCAAGGAGCAGGCCAAGGTTCCCGTGATCGTCGACGCGGGCGTGGGCACGGCCAGCGACGCCGCGTTCGCGATGGAGCTGGGTGCCGATGCCGTGCTGATGAATACGGGCGTTGCGTTGGCGCGCGATCCGCTGCTGATGGCGCACGCGATGCGCGGCGCGATCGAGGCGGGGCGCGCGGCGTTCCGTGCGGGGCGTATGCCCAAGCGCCTCTACGCTTCGGCCTCCTCGCCGATACATGATCTGATCTCCACTGTCTGATCGCGCGCGCGTGCTGCGTTGGATTTTCTTCGACGTCGGCGGCACGCTGGTCGATGATCGCGCCTACGTTTCCTATCTGGGGAACGTGGTGCGCCATGAGCTTGCGGCAGCCGGCATCATGACGCGAGCCGAAGAGTTCGCCGCGGCGCGCCGGCGGCTGTTGCGCAAGAATCCGCCGTCGCTGGCGAACGCCCTGATCGAGCACTATCTCCCGAACGATCCGGAGCGCGCCGCCGCCGTGGCCGAGCGCGTATTCCAACCGCGTTTGGAGCACGGCGCGACGCAGAGCCGGCTCCTTCCCGGTGCGCTGGATGCTCTAGAGGAACTCTCGCTGCGCTACCGGCTGGGCGTGATCGCCAACTACGATAGCTTCATCCGCGATGTGCTGCGCGATGCCCACGCATTACGCTTCTTCAGCGATCTCGTGATTTCGAGCGAGGTCCAGGTGGTGAAGCCTGCCCCGGCGATCTTCATTGCCGCACTCGAGCGGGCCGGGATCGAAGCGGCGGAGGCTGCGATGGTGGGCGACCGGCCCGACAATGATGTCGTCACGCCCAAAGCCATGGGCATGCGTACCGTGCGCGTCCTGCGCCCATATCGCAGCCGCAGCGTGCGGAGTTCGGAAGGTGCGCGCATCGAGCCCGACGTCACGGTCGCCTCCGTGGCCGAGGTGCCCGCCGCGATCGCGCTGCTCGATTCGTAATCATCGCCCACGAGCGGCGTCATGTATGCCTTGTGCGGCGAGCCTCGAAGCCCTCTGCTTGTGTTCGATTATCTTTACGAAAATGATACATGTGATGCCACTCACTGGGGATGACATCGCTTGGTGGTCCCTTTACACTCTGGGGGACGGGTGGATTGCATCGTTGGGTAAGCATACGCTGGCCCGCGCCAGACCCTCCCGCGGGATCGGCATGGATGCCGATCGTAGCGTCAATACAGGAGGTGTATGCGTTACCCCGCGCGCCAAGTCCCCAGGCTGAGGAAGGCCGGCTTGTAGCAACAGGACGACGCCCTTTTATCGTCGCCCTTGTATTGACCATTTTCTGCGCCCGCCAAGGCGGCGCCAACTGCGTCCATATCGCTATTATCTCGAGGAGGTTGGGAGTGGACCTTCGCGTTTCTCTTCACCATAGCTCCGAACTCGTCCCCACGGCGGACAACACGATAGGCCACAGGCTCTACGGTATTCAGACCTATCTTGGTGGCGGAGGCGACATAACCTACATCATGTAGTCCGGAAATACGCATTCGGAAACGAGGGTGCATTTGCAGTTGAAAATCGGGCTGGCTAGCATCGTGGCTATGCTCGCGCTTGTTATGGGTACAGCACGCCTTGGCGCCTCTGCGTCCGAGACTGTGACGACGTCCGCGCAAGATACGTTCGTACCCGAAGGCTCTGTCCGCAAAGCGTGGGTGAAAGAGGCTTCAACGCTCACTTGGATTGCGACATCCGGCACGGGCGATCCGGCATCCTACCCGTCAAAGGCCATTCACTTAATCACGCATTCGGAATTTCCCGATCAAGTGAATATCATCGATCATATCGACTCTTTCGAATTGTGCGGGCGCCCGGCTTGGCGTGTTGCGTACCATATGATGATCGATGAATACCGGTATAAGAACTACCATGTCGTCTACACTGGATGGAACCACATCGCCTATATGCTGGAGTACTCGTGGCCCGCAGAGCAGGGAGATGCTGGTGCTCCGGCACGCTCACTCTGGGATAGCTTATGCCAGCTCACAACAAGGAAACAAATCACATACTCGCCGCCTGCCGGCTGGCGACCGGCTTCGTTCCCCAGGCTACCGTCGCCCTTTAGTAGCCACCACGTCTCCCCTTTCCGTCCGACAAACTTCGGTTGGAGCGATGCGGCACACGAGCAATTTCTGACGCTTTCGATTAAGCCGTACGATAACGGAATGAGTAATTACTATCCATATTACTTGATTGAATCGTTCAAGAAGAGCCAAGGCCCAGGAAGTTCGTTGACGATCGATTCGGTTGTGAAACAGACGATTTGTGGATCGCAGCCTGCGTGGTTGCTAACGTTCGACATAAGGCCAGCTAGTCTGCATATGGAGTATGTCACGACTGACTGGAACGGGTTCGGGTATATACTAGCCTATGTCCGTCGGTCCTTTAACCCACCCATGTCCAGCGTCCTAGAGGCACGCAAGCGACTATGCGTACTCGCGAACGACCGCTCAGGCACTGGCGCGGGTTTTTCCGCTCCGGCAGACTGGTACAGGAGTCGCTCCCCAAGTGGTCGCTGATGGCTTTCGCCGTCGCGTTCGGTTGGTGGGGGTCGAGGTTATGGCGATCAGCGGCGGCGGGCTTGGACGAACCAGTGACGCCGCCCGCTGGGAGCCGCGCCTTGGCCGTGGGCCCAGCGGCCGACGACGGCATCGACGTCGACCTGGCGCTGGGACTCGACGGTGAACTGTGACCCTAAGAGCTCCGGAACGCCTGCTGCGTCGACGTAGAGGTGAGGTACGCCCTCTTCGTCGCCGGAGGCGGGAGAGAAGACGTCCAACTCGATCATCGTCCCCTCTCCGTAGCGTTCGTCCTCAACCGAGGCGAGCGTGAGGAAGAAGGGTGCGTTGTGCTGCAGCACGCGTGCCACTTCGGCGATCGCCAGACGCACCTTCGAGCGCGTACCGTGGAGCAAGGCGTGCGTCGAGAGCGCCCCGGCGAAGCGAGCGCGGCCCAGCGGAAGCTGCGTGTATGACGCGGCGTGCACGTCCACCGCAAGTCCCTCGGCGTGGAGTGCCGCCGCGACGCGCCGCGCGCGGTCCCCGTCATCATCGACGCCCACCGCGCCGTGCGTGGCCGCCAGGAAGCGCAGATTGCGCCCGCCGCCAGTACCGAGGTCCAGGAGTTCGCCGGGCGGCTCGACCGACGTTGCGAGACGCTCCGCCAACGGGTGCGGCGGTTCGTGTACTGCCATGATCGGCTCGGACTTCACCGCGGCGGGATTCATCGCCCGCCGCTGGGCTGCGTTCCCGCTTCGCGCCTGTTGGAAACCTCGGCGCCGAGATTGGCGCCGATCGTTTCGGCATACCACTCGCTATCGCATCGAGATGCGCTATCTGTGTGTTCGTGGCCGGTTGGGGCCCCGCGGCGGTGCGCCGCGGCGTGCGTGCCTTGCAGCAGTCTCACGGCGATGGCGACAAGCGTCACTAGGAGCGCCCGCTGAGGGCTGCGAACCAACCGGGCCAAGAGGGGGGCGAACCAGGTGCTAGGTGTGGCTGACCCGATCCCGGCATTCACCGCCGCCGACGATACGGGTACGACGCGGAGCTCGCAAGAGTACGGCAAGAAGTCGATCGGCATCGCGCGCTTGGCGTTCCTGGTCGATGCACAAGGCGTCGTCCGTTCCGTCTGGCCGAGGGCGCCGCTGCACTGACGTGAGCACGTATGGGGCGGCGTTGCGATTGACGGTCCTCGGGGCCAGCCCCGCGGTGCCCAACCCCGGATGCGCGTGCTCCTCGTACTTGATCGAATCGGGGGAGGACCGCCTGGTGCTCGATCTCGGCACCGGCGCCTTTGCCAACCTGCGCTGTCACGTCCCCTACACGGCGATCTCCGCGATAGCGATCTCCCACATGCATGCGGACCACTTCATCGACGTGGTACCCTATCGCTACGCGCTCAAGTACGGCGATCAGCGACGTACGCAGCCGCTGCCTTTGCTCTTGCCGCCCGGCGGCGAGCGGCTGCTGCGCGCCATGGTAAGTGCCTTCGCCCGCGAGGGTGACGCGGGCGACTTTCTCGACGAGTGCTTCGCCGTGCAGACGTACGATGCGGCATGTTCCCAACGTATCGGCAGCCTCGAAGTGCGCTTCGCGCTCACGCGCCACTACATTGACGCGTACGCGATGCGCGTCTCCGACGGCCACCGTACGCTGGTATTCTCGGCCGATACGGCCCCCGCGCCGGAAGTCATCGCGTTCACGAAAGGTGCCGACGTGCTGCTCTGCGAGGCGGCACTCGAGCCCAACTACGCGGAACAAGGGGAGCGGGGCCATTCGACGCCGGCGGAAGCCGGTGCGATGGCGCGCGACGCCGGCGTATCGCGTCTGGTCTTGACGCACTATCCGCAGCACGTCTCGAGCGAGGCGATCCGCGCCGATGCCGCGCGATCCTTTGCCGGCGAGATCGTCCTCGCCCGCGATCATCTCACGCTCGAGATCTAGCGTACCGCTAATTGTCCGTGCGCGGTGTTCCTGATGGCAGGGTGAACTGCAGCAGCGCCTTCACGGGGGCAAGACCGCGGTTGACCATAGCGCGCATTTCGACTTCCAGGCCCATCTCTTCCAGACGCGCCTTGGAGATCATCAGATCGCGCGCCGAGGTGACGATGTCCTCCAGGAGCAGCACGCGCTGCCCTTCGCTGAAGTCGCCTTCGACGTACTCGTTGGCAAAGGCCCCGTAGGCTTTGGGCTGCTTGCGCACGACGATCATCGGGAGGCCGGCCATCTGCGAGACGGCGGTGGCAAGAATCACGCCGCCGATCTCCGTTCCGGCGATGAGATCCGGCGAGACCTCCGCCACCGAGGGTGCGAACATGCGCGCGATGCGCCGCAGGATCGTGGGGTCGGAGAAGAGGCGAAACTTGTCGATGTAGTAGTCCGTCTTGTGGCCGCCGGCCGTGGTGTAGTTGCCACGGACGATGGCCCGCTCGATGATGAGCTTCTGCAGCCACATGATATCGGGAACGCGCCCGACGCCGCCCTCGAACTCCGACATCACCACTCCGTTTCGCGCACGACTAGATCTTCCACTGCCAGGCGTTCCATGCTTCATTCACCGGATTCGGCTTGAAGTTCAGGAAGTCCGTGTTGATGCCTTGGACTTGATTGCGCCAGTCGTAGAAGTCTTGCGGCATCTGCTCGGCGAGAATCTGCTCGATCTTCGCGTAGGCCCGCTTGCGGGTGGCGAGATCGTAGCTGGTCAGCGCGTCGTGCTGCGCGGCATCCATTGCCGGATCGCAGAAGCGCGTGTAGTTGTAGCCCGCGGGCGGGATGGTCGAGCAGAGGAACTGCGAGCTGTTGTCCGGATCGATGCCGGCGACCCAGCCCGAGAGGCTGAGATCGAACTTGCCGCGGGCTAAGACGCCGCCCATGCCGTACGGCGCGAAGTAGACGTCTCCGGGATAGACTTTGACGTCCGCGGCGATGCCGATCTGCTTGAGCCACGCTTGCAGGAGGACGCCGACCGTCTTGCCGGTGGACGAGGAACTCTGATAGCTGATCGCCAGGACGAGCCGCTGCCCGTTCTTCGAGCGGTAGCCATCGGTACCGAGCTTCCAGCCTGCCTCGTCGAGCAGCGCTGCCGCTTTCTTGGGATCGAACGCATAGGTCTTCACGTTCGGGTTGTACGCCCACATCCAATGCGGGAGATCCTCGGTTGCGACGTCGACGCTGCCTTTCCCGACCTTCTGCGCCAACGCGTGCTTGTCGACCACGTAGGCGATGGCCTGGCGCACGCGCACGTCTTTCAAGAACGGGCTCTGCGTGTTCATCAGCACCGAGTCGTAGCCGTTGGTCGGCACGACCAGCGTCTTGATGTCGGGCAGTGCCTTGATTTGGAAATACATGTCCGGTGTGGCTTCGAAGTACCAGTCGATCTCGTGGGTCCGGAGCTGCGTCAACAGCGTGTTCTCGTCGGGGATGATGCGCAGGCGAATGGCTTTCAGGCCGGGTTCTCCGCGGAAGTAGCGGGGATTGGCTTTGAGGTCGATGCCGATGCCGCGCTCCCACTTCACGAACTCGAACGGCCCGTCGCCGACGGGATGGCCGTTGAACGCCAGCTCGTTGATGTTCTTGTATCGCGCGAGCAGGTGCGCCGGAAGGATCGGCGTGGGGCTGTCGCTGTCGGCGAAGAACGTGTTGACGAACGGAGCGTAGCGCTGCTTGAGGTGGACGATCGCCGTGTTGTCGTCCGGGGTGTCGATGCTCGCGACGTCGTCGTAGCCGCGGCGCGAGATGACGTTGTTGGCGTCGTTGATCATCGCCCGCCAAGACCAGACGACGTCCTTGGCCGTAAATGGGACGCCGTCGTGCCACCGCACGTCCTTGCGGAGATGATAGGTGACGGTAAGGCCGTCCTTGCTGATGCCGCCGTTGTCGACGCTGGGCACTTGCGTCGCCAAATCCGGGATCGGCTGCCCCTTCTCGTCGGCGTCGACGAGCATCTCGAACATCAGGCGACCGACGAAGGCGTCGGTCGTATCGCCGGCTAGCATCGGGTTGAGCGTCTTGAAGTCCGTCTGAAGGCCGACGCGCAGGATGCCAGGGTTGGTCCAAGGATGCTCGCTGCCGGACGTCGAGTCGACTTTGGTGCACCCGGCGACGACCGCTAGCGTCAGTGCGAGCGTGAGAAAGCGTCGAAGCATGCCGATGGGCCGACCTCCAGGACGGGCAGAGAGCAAACTCGCTGGTCTTCGTCGTCCGGAAGGTCGGCCCTGGCGTACGGGATCAAGTCGCCGATGCGGTGGTCTCCGCAACCTGCTGCGCGAGTTTCGGCGGTACCACCTCGAAGTGGTCGTGCTCCCAGCGATAGGTGCCCAGCCCTTGGGTGAGCGTACGCAGCTCCGTGATGTAGCGTGCTATCTCGCCGTGGGGAACCAGTGCAAGGACCACATCGTAGCCCGTTTTCTCCGCGCTGCCGAAGCTGAGGATGTGGCCGCGCTTAGCGGTGAGCTGCGAAAGCACCCCCGAGGTGTATTGGAGAGGCACCGTAACGGCCACTTTGACGATCGGCTCCAAGAGCACCGGCTGACACTTCGGAACGCCTTCGCGGATCGCCAGCGACCCCGCGGTCTTGAACGATTGCTCGCTCGAGTCGACAGCGTGGTACTGACCGTCGTAGAGCACGACGTCGATATCGGTAACGGGATAGCCCGCCAGCGGCCCCCGCTCGAGCGCCTCACGCACGCCCTTCTCGACGGCCGGGATAAACTGGCGCGGCACGACGCCGCCGACGATCTTCTCGCCGAAGGTGACACCATGACCGCGCTCGCGCGGCTCGATGCGCAGCCAGACGTCGCCAAACTGTCCATGGCCGCCCGTTTGGTGCTTGTATCGGCCATGCACTTCGGTGCCGTTTTGAATCGCTTCGCGATAGGGCACCGTGGGTACGTGCGTTTCGAGCTTGACGTTGTACTTGCGCGAGAGGCGTTCGCAGGCCACCTGCACGTGCTGCTCGCCATGGCCGAGAATCTCGAGCTCATTCGTGAACTGGGCGCGCTCGAGGCGCAGCGTGGGATCCTCGTCGATCAAACGCTGCAGCGCTTGTGAGAGCTTCGCCTCGTCGAGCCGCTCCTTGGGACGGATCGCCACAGCGAAGACCTGCTCGGCCAACTTCACCGCGGGCAGGAGCACTTTCGTTCCTTCGGAGACCAGCGTATCGCCCGTGCGTGCGTGCTCCAGGCGCGCGATGGCAACCAGGGATCCCGGCCCCGCCTGCTCCACGGGGATCTGCCGCTTCCCCATCAGCCTGAAGAGGCCGCCGGGGCGTTCCTTGGGCGTCCCGCGCGTGAGATCGACCAGCGCGCGATCGGGCGTGAGCGTCCCCGAGATGACGCGGACGACGGAGAGCTTGCCGGACTGCGGGTGGATCGTCGTCTTGCAGACCAGCGCGATGACCGGACCCTTGGGATCGGGATCGATCGCGCGTCCTTCGGCGTCTACGCGCGGCGCTTCATCGGACGCCGGGCAGAGGCGAAGGATCGCATCGAGCAGCGGCTCCGCTCCGAAGCCCAGCATACCCGCTGCCACGAGCACAGGGGCGACGAGATCCTTATGGGTCTCATGGGAGAGATCGTGCTCTACTTCGTCCAGCGGTGGATCGATGCCCTCGATCAGCTCCTCGAGGAGGTGATCGTCGAAGTCGCCGAGCGTCTCCAGAAGCCGTTCGTGCTCCTCGTGTACCAGTGGCACCAACTCGTCGGGGAGCGCGATCTCCGCGGCACCACCGTTCTGGTCGTAGGCATGGGCGCTCTGATTGACGAGGTCGACGTAGCCGGAGAAGCGTTCTCCCTGCCCGATCGGCAAATGCTCCGCAACGACATGGTTGCCGAATTGTTCGCGTAACGCATGCAGCGTCGCGGCGAAGTTTGCCTCGGGACGGTCGAGTTTGTTGACGACGAAGAGGTGCGGCAACGCGCGCGCCTGGATGGTTTCGACCAGCGCCGTGGCTTGAGCGACTCGGCCGGGGATGCCCTCGATCACCACGATGGCCGCGTCGGCTCCCAAGAGCGCGAGCTTCGTCTCTTCGAGGAAGTCGACGAAGCCGGGGGTGTCGATGAAGGTGATCTGGTTATCGTGGTAGGGCGTCCATGCGAAGGAAACTGTGCACGACTGCTGACGGGCGATCGATTCGGGATCGCAGTCCGTCGTGGTCGAGCCCTCGGCGATCGTGCCGCGCCGCGGAATGGCGCCTGCGCGCGCTAGGAGGGCTTCGATCAGGGTGGTCTTACCGGAGTGATGAGGGCCGATGACGGCCACGTTCCTCACGGGGAAGGCTAACTGTCCCACGCGTACCTCCGTCTTCGAGCATGACGCTGAAACCAGAGGGCGTCGTGCCGGCTCACCGCTCGTCTGGCGGCGATATGCGAGAGACGAGGGAGTCGCTCGCGGCGTCCAGAGGGACGGCGATTTTTCGCGGACGCAGAAGCAGCGACCTGGCTACCGGCGACGCTTGGCGGGTGCGGCTTTCTTGACGGATGAGGCCTTCTTGGCGGGTGCGGCCTTCTTAGCCGGTGCGGCCTTCTTGGCTGGCGCAGCCTTCTTGGCTGGCGCAGCCTTCTTGGCTGGCGCGGCCTTCTTGGCCGGCGCGGCCTTCTTGGCTGGCGCGGCCTTCTTGGCGGGCGCAGCCTTCTTGGCTGGCGCGGCCTTCTTGGCGGGTGCAGCCTTCTTGGCTGGCGCGGCCTTCTTGGCGGGCGCGGCCTTCTTGGCCGGCGCGGCCTTTTTGGCTGGCGCGGCCTTCTTGGCCGGCGCGGCCTTCTTGGCGGGTGCGGCCTTCTTGGCGGGTGCGGCCTTCTTGGCGGGTGCGGCCTTCTTGGCGGGTGCGGCCTTCTTGGCGGGTGCGGCCTTCTTGGCCGGCGCAGCCTGGGGCGCCGGCGCCTTCTTTGCCGGAGCCTCCTTCGGCGGCGCAGCCGCCTTCTTCGGCGCTTTAGCGGTCCGCTGGGCGGCTGGTTTGGCGCGTTCCTTCCCTGTGGAGCGCGTGGGTTTGGTCGCCGCAGGGCGCTCGGGTGTCGTACGGGCCGTCCGCGTCACGCGGCGGCGTGCCCGGCGACCCTCATCGCCGGCGGCGGCCTCCGGCTCCTCCGGGAGGCCGAGTTCCTTGCGGCCCAGGCCGCTGATGCTCGAACCGGGGAGCGGAACCACGGGCTGTACGGTCTGGGCGATCAATTCTTCGGTAGCACGCAGGGCGACACGTGCGAGGCGCCCCGCAACGGGGAAAACCAACTCGTTGATCCCCAGCGCATCGAGCATCGCGAGCACGCGGTCGAAGGCAGCGCCTTGATGGATGGGGCTGTGCGCGTCGGAGCCGACGGCGATGCCCACGTCGGCCGCCTTGGCCTTGCGCAGCAGCCGTTCGTTGGCGGCAAGCCAAGCCTCGACGAGCGCGGGGTTGTCGGCGTCCCGATAGAGCACGCGCGTATTGAACTCGATGGCCATGCCGCGCGCTTTGCAGGCGGCGATGACGCGGTCCTCATACTCCTCGAGTTTATCCTGCGAGGGCCAGAAGCCGAACTTCCCCGGGACGAAGAAGTGGCCCAAGATGTTTCCCGGCAGCTTCTCGACGGCCTCGATGACGCTAGCGACGTAGAGTTCCCATGTCTGTTCGACGCCGACATGGAGGTAGAGATCCTTGAACTCCGGATTGTCGAACGGCCACATCCATCCTTCGCCATGCTCGGGGTGAGTGATCGGCAGGAAGTGTACGCTGCGGATCAGGCCGTCGGGGCGCATGGCCTCGACGATGTTCTGGGCATCGGGACGATTGCGCGGATCGTTGTCGACTTCGGCCCCGATGGAAAAGCGGAAGCCTCGCCGCAGAGCCGCTCCAACCGCTTCCGCCACGGGATAGGAAACGTTCGCCGTCTCCGCGGCGCCGTAGTGGTCGCCCGCGAGGGCAAGCTTCAACGCCCGCCGGCAGAGATTGACTGCCGCCGGATCTTCGAACGTGAGGTAGTTCATGTGATCCGCGACCATCAGGAAGCGCGGTGAGCCGCGCCGCGAGGCGTGGTAGAACCACTGAAAGAGCATCCGAGCCGTATAGGCGATCGGACGCTCCTCCGTATATGGTCGATGTTCGCCCTTCGCGTGTCCGTGCGAGTCAGGGATCGCGGCGAGTCTAGGATCTGCCGTCGTCACTAAGCGCTTTCAGTTCGGCTGGCCAAGGAAGGAAGGCGGTTCTCTATCGACCGCGCGGTATCCAGAGTTCGCCTTTCGTACGCTTGGGCTCCTCCGCCCCCTTCGATGCTTCCTCCGCGCGACGCCGTTGCACGGCGACGATCGTCTCGATAGCGAGCTCGACGCCCTTCTTCATCGTGTCGAGCGCCATGCTGGGCGTCCGCGCTGGGTCGTGCTCCGCGGCCTGCCCGGGCAGATAGGGAAGGTGAATGAAGCCGACAGGGAGGGTTTCGTCGCGCTCGCGTGCCCATGCAAGCGTCTCGTAGAGTCCCTGGTTGCAGCAGAAAGTTCCCGCCGAGTTCGAGAGGTAGCCTGGAATCGCGCCCGCCCGCCAGCGTTCGAGAATCTCCGCTGCAGGGAGGGTGGAGAGAAGACCGGCAGGGCCTCCCTGACGGATCGCTTCGCCTTTCCCCCGATAGCCCTGGTTGTCGGGAATGGTCGACTCCAGGACGTTGATGGCGGCGCGCTCCACTGCCAGAGACGGACACCCTCCCGCCTGGCCTAGGCCGAGAACGGCCGCGGGGAGATCCGCTTGGAGGATCCTCTCGAGACGCGCTTGCAGTGACCCGGTCTCGACGGGCAGGACGTGCCCCACGATCTGGGCCCCACCGATCTGCGCCCCATCCAAGGCGCGCGCCACGAGCTGCGACGGGTTGATCGCCTCGCCGCCGAACGGTTCGAAACCATAGAGCACAATACGCATGCCCTTCGGTTATCGTGCGCCGCGGGAAAAAAAAGAAGCCGGCCACGCGGGGCCGGCGAGGGGCGATCAACGTTGGTACGTTCTCTAGGAACGCAGCCCTCCGATCATCGTGGACTGCGCGAAATGGAAACTACTCTCACTGGTAACGATGATCACCTCCTTCGTCCGGCTGTTATCCTTCGTTTCGTCTCGTCTCTGAAGGAACCGCGGA